>JANRJM010000009.1 GCA_033763975.1 Planctomycetota bacterium | reverse complement strand
TTGTCCGCACGCTCGACATCGCCCGCACCGTCGCGCCGCGCTAATCCCGCGTCCGCACACCGCCACTCAGCACATCCCGACCAACGGAGCGTCCGCGCATGAATCTCTCCCGCCGCGAACTCATCGCCCTCGGCGCCGGCGCCGCAGCCGCCGCACTCATCCCCGGGTGCTCGACGGCGCGTTCCGCCGCGCGCACGCGCGACCTGCCCGCCGGCCCGCCCGATCTGATCATCCACAACGCCCGCATCACCACGCTCAACCGCGCCCAACCGTCCGCACGCGCCCTCGCCGTCCGTTCCGGCACCATCGTCGCCGTCGGCTCTGACGCCGACATCCTCCGCTCGAGCGCGCCGTCCACGCTCGTCATCAACGCCCAGAACCGCCGCCTCATCCCCGGCCTCAACGACACCCACACCCACACCGTTCGCGGCGGGCTCAACTACGCGCTCGAACTCCGCTGGGATGGCGTCACCAGTCTCAAACAAGGCCTCCAGATGCTCCGCGAACAGGTCCGCCGAACCCCGCCCGGCCAGTGGGTCCGCGTCGTCGGCGGCTGGTCCTACGCGCAGTTCGAAGAAAAGCGCCTGCCCACGCTCGACGAACTGAACGCCATCGCGCCCGACACCCCCGTCTTCGTCCTCTACGTCTACACGTCGGCGCTGCTGAACAAGGCCTGCCTCAAGTACCTCGGCATCGACAGGAACTTCTCGGGAAACAAGTACCCCGGCGGCACCATCGTCCGCGATGCCTCCGGCGAACCCTCGGGCCTGCTCCTCGCCGACCCCTCCGCGCTCATCCTCTACTCCACGCTCAACGACGGCCCGAAGCTCGACATGGAGCAGCAGATGCTCTCCAGCCGCCACTTCATGAAGGAGCTCAACCGCCTGGGCGTGACGAGCTCCCTCGACTGCGGCGGGGGCTTCCAGAACTGGCCCGACGACTACGCCGTCGTCAAGGAACTCCACAAGCGCAACCAGCTCACGATGCGCATCGGCGTCTCGACCTTCATCCAGCGCCCGGGCAAGGAGCTCGAGGACTTCCGCGACTGGACCGAGCGCTACACCCCGCGCTTCAACGGCCAGGGCGAGGGCGACGACATGTTCTACCTCATCGGCGGCGGCGAGATGCTCGTCCGCTCGGCCTACGACTTCGAGGTGTTCAACATGCCGCGCGTCGTCCCGCCGCCGAATGCCGAGGCGGACCTCGAACGCGTCGTCCGTCTTCTGGCCGAGAAGAAGTGGCCCTTCCGCTTCCACGCCACCTACGACGAGACGGTTACCCGGCACCTTGACGTCCTCGAGCGCGTGCACCGCGACACGCCGCTCTCCGACCTCCACTGGATCTGCGACCACGCCGAGAGCCTCAGCGACCGCAACATCGAGCGCATCGCCGCGATGAACGGCGGGGTCGCCATCCAGAACCGCATCGCCTTCCAGGAGCTGCCGTTCCTCGAGCGCTACGGGCAGCAGGCCGCGGACGAAGCGCCGCCGATCAAGCGCATCCTGAAGGGCGGGGTGCCGGTCGGTGCGGGCACGGATATGTCGCGCGTGAGCAGCTACAACCCGTGGGCCTGCATCCGCTGGCTCGTGACCGGCAAGGGCGAGGGCGGCGCGACGCTGCTCTCCCGGCGTACCCGCCTCGACCGCGAGACCGCCCTGCGCCTGTGGTGCGACAACGCGTGGTTCAGCCGCGAGCAGACGCGCAAGGGCCGCCTCACCCCCGGGCTCTTCGCCGACTTCTCGCTCCTCAGCGAGGACTACTTCGCCGTCGACGAGGACCGCATCGCCGACCTTGACAGCGTGCTGACCGTCGTGGGAGGCGCCGTGGTGCACGCGGCCGGGGAACACGCCGCGCTCGACCCGCGCCTTCCGGACCTCAACCCCGCCTGGTCACCGGTGCTGCACTACACCTCGTGGCGCGGGAAGGAACGCCGCGCCTGATGTTCTACGCCACCCACACCAACGCCCGGCTCGCGCTCTGCTTCGCGGCCGCCTTCGCCCTCTCGCAGCACGCGGCGGCCCCGCGCGCCCGAGCCCAGTCTCCCGCTGCTGCGGCGTCCGCGCCGTCCCAGCCCGCCCCCCCGCCCAAGCCCCCGCCTTTCAGGCTCTTCCGGTACGACGAGGACTACTCGTACCTCGCCGACCCCGCCCGGCGGACCTCGCCCCTCGACAGCCTCAAGTACATCCCCCTCGACGACTCCGGCGACATCACCCTCTCTCTCGGCGGCGAAGCACGCTCGCGCTACGAGTATTCCTCCGCCCCGTTCTTCGGCCTGCGTGCGCCCGGGCACGACGACTTCTTTCTACAGCGGTTCCTGCTTCATTCCGACCTGCGCGTCGGCGAGCGTGACGGGCTGCACGGGCGCGCCTTTGTCCAACTCCTCTCCGGGCTCGTGGCGGGTGAAGAGTTCTCCAAGCCCGGCAACCAGGACAACGCGCTCGACGTGCAGCAGGCGTTCGGCGAGGTCATCCTGGGCGACACGCGCCCCGCCGCCGTCGCCACGGGAGACACGTCCTTCGCGCTCCGCGCCGGCCGTCAAGAGATGGGCTTCGGGTCGTACCGGCTGGTCACCTCACGAGAGCCCACGAACGCGCGGCTTGCGTTCGACGGCGTCCGGGCCACGCTGCACACCCAGCGCCTGACCTTCGACGCCTTCCTCGTCCGCCCCACCGACCACAAGATCGGGCTGTTCAACGACGGCCAGGACGACAACTCGACTTTCTGGGGCCTCTACTCCGCGATCCCGCTCGGCCCTGAATCACGCCGGGGGCTGGACGTCTACTACCTCGGCCTGCATCGCGAGAACACCCGTTTCCAGAGCGGCGTCGGCGAGGAACTGCGCCACTCCTTCGGCGCGCGCCTGTGGGGGCGCGCCCGCGGCTGGGACCACGACACCGAAGCCGTCGTCCAGTTCGGCGATTTCGACCTCGCGGGCTCTTCGCAGGACATCCTCGCATGGACCGTCGCCAGCAACACCGGGTACACGTTCGAGAACGCCGCCTGGAAGCCCCGACTGGGCCTCAAGCTCAACGTCGCCAGCGGCGACGACGACCCGGGCGATGATCGCCTCGCGACGTTCAACCCGCTCTTCCCCCGGAACAACTACTTCAGCGACGCGAACCTGCTCGCCCCCTTCAACTTCTTCGACATCCACCCGACGCTCACCGTGCGCCCGCTCGATTCAGTCACCGTGACTGCGGGGTGGGACGTCTTCTTCAGGTACAGCACCGACGACGCCGTGTTCTCCCCCGTCGGGCTGGTAATCCCGGCGACGGCATCGGACGGCCGGTTCGTGGGCAGCACTTTGTCGCTGGTGGCCGATTGGGCCATCAACCGGAACCTGACCCTTTCGGCGAGCTACGCGCACTTCTTCAAGGGCGAGGTCGTCCGGGACGCCGGCGGGCGCGATGTGGACTATTTCGGCGTCTGGTTCACCGCCAAGTTCTGAGCGGGTCGTCGCCCGCCCGTCGGCCCGGGGGGATGGAGGGAGCACCGCCGCACTCTCGCTCGCGCCCGCGGGCGGGCGCTGAGCGACCGCCGGCCGTGGCCGATCGACGCCGCGCCGCCTCACGCCGCGGCGCGCTCCGTCGGCACGAGCACCCGCGGCCGTCGCGCGAACGCGCGGTGCAGCAGCAGGTGCGCCACGGGCGTCACGAGCAGCGTGATCGCCAGCGAGAGCATCTGCCCGCCGATGACCACGACCGCGATCGCCCGACGCTCTTCCGCGCCCGGACCCGTCCCCAGCGCCAGCGGGAGCATCCCGCCGACCAGCGCGAGCGTTGTCATCAGGATCGGGCGCAGGCGATCACGGCTGCCCCGCAGCACGGCCTCTTCGATCGGCACACCCTGCGAATGCAACGCGTTGATGTGATCCACCTGCAGAATCGAGTTCTTCTTCACGATGCCGAACAGCACGAGGATCCCCAGCGCCGAGTAGAGATTCAGCGACTCGCCCATGGCCCACAGCGAGACGAACGCGAAGGGCACGGACAGCGGGATCGACAGCAGGATCGTGAACGGGTGCAGGTAGCTCTCGTAGTTCGACGCCAGGATCATGTACATGAACACGATCGAGAGCGCGAACGCGATCAGAAACTCGCGGAACGTCCGCTCCAGCTCGCGCCCGCGCCCCAGGATCCGCACCGTGTAGTCCGGCGGCATGTTCAACGCCGCGATCTCGGCGCGCAGCGCCGCCAGCCGGTCCGCCAGCGCAAAGCCCGGGCCCACCGACGATCGCACGTTCGCGGCCCGCACCCGGTCAAGCCGGTCGATGCGCGCCGCCGCCTGCGCGGGCTCGAGCGAGGCCAGCGAGCGCAGCTCCACCACCCCGCCCGGCACGTTCGCCGCGGGCACGAGCAGGCGGGGCAGGTCGCCCGGGTCCGCGCGATCCCCACGCGCCAGGCGGAGTTGCACGTCGTACTCCTCGTTCACGCTCTCGTCGCGGAAGCGCGTGACCTCGTCGTCGCCGCCCACGAGCAGGCGCAGGGCCGTGCCGAGGTCGCGCGGCGAAACGCCCAGGTCCGCCGCTCGATCACGGTCCAGTTGCACCCGCAGCTCGGGCGTGTCGAGCTTCAGCGTCGTGTCGGCGTCGGGCATGCCCCCGATCTCGCGCGCCCGCACGCGCAGCGCCTCGGTGTACTCGGCGAGACGCTCCAGCTCGGGCCCGCGGATGGCGATGTCGATGTCGAAGTTGCCGCCACCGATGTTGAACGCGGCGAACGGGCGCACGCTCGCGCGGAGGTCGGGCAGGTCGCGCAGCCGCCGGCGAAGATCCTGCATCACGTCGGACTGCGTGTAGTTCCCCCGGAACGCGTCCAGCGGGCGTCCTCGCAGTGTTTCTCGCCACAGGCGCCCGAGCGAGAACAGCCGCTCCTCGTGCGGGCGGATGCGAACGTACACGTCGCCGCGATTCACCTGCCCCAGGAACGACCCCCCGGAGGACGACATCGTCGTGACCACCGCCGGGTGGCTGCGCACGCGCGCCTCGACCTCGCGCATTGCGTCGTCGAAGGCCTCGAACGACACGCCCTCGGGCCCGCTGACGTTGATGCTGAACTCCGCCTCGTCCACGTTGCTCGGCAGGTAGTCCTGCTTGAGCAGCCCGTACAGGGGCACGCCCGACGCCGCGATGAGCAGCGCGAGCACCGCCGTCGCGTGCCGGAAGCGGACGCACAACCGCAGCGCCCGGGCGTACGCGCGGTCGATGAAGCCGTAGAACCCGCCCCGCGAGGCCGCGTGCGACTCGTCCGTGCCGGGCTTCGCCGGCTTCAGCATGCGCGACGCCATCATCGGGGTCAGCGTGAACGACACCAGCAGGCTCACGAGCACCGCGACCGCCGCCGTCACGCCGAACTGGTACAGGAAGCGCCCCGAGATCGACGACATGAACGAGACGGGCACGAAGATCACGACGAGCGAGAGCGTCGTCGCGAGCACGGCGAGTGCGATCTCCCGCGTGCCCCGCAGCGCCGCCTCGACCGGGGACAGACGCTCCTCCTCCACCAGCTTGTAGATGTTCTCGAGCACCACGATGGCGTCGTCGATCACGATGCCCACCATGAGCACGAGCGCCAGCATCGTCACGCTGTTCAGCGTGAAATCCAGCGCCCACATCATCGCGAACGTCGAGATCACCGACGTCGGGATCGCGATGCCCGCGATGATCGTCGAGCGCCACGAGCGCATGAACGCCAGCACCACCAGCGTCGCGAGCACCGAGCCCAGCACCAGGTGCACCTCGATCTCGTGCAGGGCGGCGTAGATGTACCGCGACTGGTCGCGGATCAGCTCCAGCGACACGCCCGCGGGCAAGGCGTCGCGCACCTGCGCCAGTTCTTCCTTCACCCCCTCGATCACCGCCACGCTGTTCGCGCCCGACTGGCGACGCACCTCGATCGACACGGCGGGCACCCCGTTGAGCCGCGTGCTCGACCGCTGCTCGCGCGTGCCATCCTCCGCCGCGCCGATGTCGCGCACGCGCACGGGCGCGCCGTTCACGACCGCGACGATGACGTTCCCGAACGCCTCGGCCGATTCCAGGCGTCCCATGGTGCGCAGCACCTGCTCGCGCTGCGCGCCGGTGACGTTCCCCCCGGGCACGTCCGCGTTCTGCCGCTCGAGCGCGTCGCGCACCGCCGTGATCGGGATCCCGTGCGCCGCGAGCTTCTCCGCGTCCACGTCCACGTTGATCGTCCGCTCCAGCCCGCCGACGATCGTCACCTGCCCCACGCCCTCCGACCGCTCGATCCGCGGGCGCAGCACCTTGTCCGCCACCTCCGTCAGCTCGCGGATGCTCATCTCCCCGCTCAGCGCCACCGTCAGCACCGGCGACGAGTCGTTGTCGAACTTCGACACCACCGGGGGCTCGGCGTCCTCCGGCAGCCGGCGCGCCACCGACGCGACACGGTCGCGCACGTCCTGGGCCGCGGCCTCGATGTCGCGGTCCAGGCTGAACGTCGCCAGCACGATCGACGACCCCTGCCCGGAGATCGATCGCAGCTCCTCGATCCCCTCGATCGTGTTCACCGCCTCCTCGATCACCCGCGAGACTTGCGATTCCACTTCCTCGGGCGACGCGCCGGGCAGCGTCGTACGCACGTTCACCGTCGGCAGGTCCACCGACGGCAGACGGTCCACCCCCAGGTCGCGGAACGCCACGCTCCCCACCACCACCATCGCCGCGATCAGCATCACCGCGAACACCGGGCGACGGATCGAGACCTCCGCGAGTGACTTCACGTCCGCCCCCCATCCTCGCGCGCGGGCGGCACGCGGCGTCTGTCCAGCGCGGGCGCGTCGGGCACCTCGGCCTCACCGTCGTCGGCCTGGGGCCTGGGCGAGCCGATCTGCTCGGTTGCCAGCAGCCCGCACGCCCGCCGAAGTTCCAGCGTGAGCAGCGTGTGCTCGAACCCCTCGCTCACTTCTTCCAGCTCCGCGCTCAGCAGTTCGTCCTGCGCGGTCACCCGCTCCAGATTGGTGCCCAGCCCCGCCTGGTACGAGGCCTCGGCGAGCGTCAGCGCATCGCGTGCGGCTCGCACCTGCGTGCGGAACTCCTCCAGCCGCGCCCGCGACGCGCCGAGCCGCGCGAGCGCGCTGTCCACGTCCGCGACGGCGGCCCGCGTGCGCAGACGGTGCTCCAGCACCGCCTCGCGGAACACAGACCACGCCGCCCGGATATCCGCCTCGATCCGCCCCGCGCTGAAGAGCGGCACGCGCAGTTGGATGAACGACGCGATCGCCGACGCCGAATCGTCGGGCGTCTGCAGCACGAAGGTCTCGAGATCGATCGTCAGCGTGGGCGCGTACTGCCCGATCGCCGCGTCGACCTCGCGGCGTGCCGCGTCGACCTCCGCCCGGGCCGCCAGCACGTCCTGGCGATGCTCGTGCGCGAGCGCCAGCAGCGTGTCGCGCGCCGGCGCGTCGGCGGGCGCTCGGAACTCGTCGGTCAGCCTCGACCGCGCGACGTCGGCGTTGGTTAGCAGCGCCAGCGTCGCCCGCGCGTCCAGCGCGTTCCCGCGCGCCGTGATCAACTGCGCACGCGTCCGCGACACCTGCGCCTCGATCTGCGCCACGTCCAAGGGCCTGGTGAACCCCACCTCGTTCCGCGCCCGCGCGTCTTCCAGCCGCGCCATCTGCGTCGCGACCGATGACTCCAGCACCGCCCCGAGCCGCTCGGCCCGCAACACCTCGTAGTACGCCCGCGCCGTCTGCAGGAGCAGCGTCTCGCGCAGATCAAGAATCAGCCACCGGCTCGATCGCGCCCGCGCCTCGGACGCCTCCACGCTCCGAAGATCACTCAGCCCGGTGAGCAGCCGATACTGCCCGGTGGCCCCCACTGTCGTCTGGACAATGCCGTCCCCCGTGTTCTCGCGGAGCGACGTACCGCCGACCAGATCGAACGTGGGCTTGAGCGCCGCCGCACGCCGCTGCCGCTCCGCGAGCGCCTGCACGTACCGCTCGCCCTGCTGCGCGAGCTGCTCGTTGTGCGCGCTCGCCAGCCGCAGCGCGTGCTCGAGCGTGAGGTCCGCGCCCGCCTCGTGCAGCGGCACGCCTCCGGGCGGGTCGCTCACGCGCCGGTACAACTCGACGTCGGCGTCGTGCCGGTGCGTTGCGGCGCAGCCGGCCAGCCCCGCCGCCAGCACCAGCGATCCGCACGCCGCCGCGCGACACTTCACGCTGTCACCTCCGCGCGCAGCCCGCGACGCAGCAGCCCCATCATGTGCCCGACGAGCATCTCCCGCGTCAACTCGGCCGGCGGGTACAGCATCACGCCCCGCACGAAACTGAGCAGGTACTGCGTCGTGAGCGCCGGGTGCTCGTCATGGACCTGACCCGTCCGCACCCCCTCGCGCAGGCACGCCTCGATCCGATCCGTCAGCGCCCGTCGCGTCTGCTGCAGCTCCGGGTCCTCCGGCGTCATCGCCCCGCTCCGCATGATCCGGTACACGCCCGGATACGCGAACGCGAACTCCACGATCGCGCCCACGATCGCTTCGAGCTGCGCCCAGCAATCATCCGCGCACGCCCGAAGGTCCGCGTCCAGCCGGCCGTTCACCGCCGCGAACCCCCGACGAATCACCGCCAGGTACACCTCTTCCTTACTCGCCCAGTACAAGTACAGCGTGCCCTTGCCGACGTGCGCCGTGGCCGCGATATCCTCCAGCCGCACCTCATGGAACGGCTTCGACGCGAACAGGCTCGCCGCCGCATCAAGTATCACATCCGGCTTGTTCGGCTTCTGTGTGGTCAATCCGGACTTCCTCAATCCGCGAACCTCTAGAACTGGCCGGTCAGTATTGTCGTACGCCGACTCTCGCACGTTGGATGTACAGGAACTCAGGAGGCCTTCGAAAGTTGTTCGCCGACCTGCAGACCCCTCGCCCTGACGCACCCCGTGCGGGCACGCCGGTCCTCGGCGTGTTCGCGGCCGCGCTGGCCGCACTCGCCGCGCTCGCGTCCTGTGATCGCTCGCCCGCGCCGCCCGCCGCCGCGCGCGCGGAAGAGGTCCGCACCGTTCAGCTCGCGCCGATCGTCGAGCGCGACGCCATCCGCAGCGTGACCATCACCGGCACGCTGTACGCCGAGGAAGACGTGCTCGTCGCGGCCAAGGTGCCCGGTCGCGTCGTCGAGATCTCCGCCGACCTCGGTGATGCCCTCGAGGCCGGCGCCATCCTCGCCCGCATCGATGAAACCGACTACGCCCTCGCCGTGGCCGAGCAGCAGGCCGCCCTCGCCGCGGCCCTCGCCAAGGTCGGGTTGCCGGCGCTCCCCGAAGGTGACGTCGACGTCTCCGAACTCCCCGAAGTCGCCCGTGCGCGCGCGGAAGAGGCCAACGCCGAGGCGCTTCTCCAGCGGGCCCAGCGCTTGTACGAGCGCACGCCGCCGCTCATCAGCGAGCAGGACTTCGCCGACATCCGCACGCGTCATCAGGTCGCGTCCACGACCGCCGCCGTCGCGCGCCTGAACGTCGAATCGCTCATCGCCGAGGCGCGCGTGCGGGCCTCCGCGCTCCGCACCGCGCAGCAGCGCCTCGCGGACACGGGCGTCATCGCCCCGCGCGAGAAGCCGCTCGTCTACCGCGTCGCGGAGCGGCGCACCTCCGTCGGCGAGATGGTTGCGCCGAACCAGGCGCTCTTCCGCATCGTCGCGACCGATCGCGTGAAGTTCCGCGGGCGCGTCCCGGAGCGCTACGCGGGCCGCATCGCGCCCGGCGCCGCGACGACGCTCCACCTCGACGCCTCCGCGCAGCCCGTCCGCGCCACGGTCACCCGCGTGTCGCCCGCCGTCAGCATCGACAGCCGCGCCTTCGAGATCGAGATCGAGGCCCGCAACGAGCAGGGGGTGCTGAAGCCCGGCAGCTTCGCCCGCGCCATCATCGAGATCGGCGTCGAGCCCGATGTCCGCTACCTGCCCGCCGACGCCGTTATTACATTCGCCGGCGTGACGCGCGTGTACTCCGTGCGTGACGGCAAGGCCGTCGAGCACCGCGTCGAGCTCGCCCCGGCCCGGGACGGCCTGCGCGAGGTGCTGGGCGATCGCGCAAGCGACGCGGGCCTCGGCGGCGTGCTCGCCGTCGTGCACAGCCCCGGAAACCTCCGCGCCGGGCAGCCCGTCCGCGTGGCCGACCGCGCCTCCGACGCCGCACGCGACACGCCAGCCGCCACGCCAGCCCCCTCGCCCGCGCCCGCCCGCGAGCCCGGCTGAGGCGATCCGGCGACACCGGCCCGCGAGTTCTGGCAGCAGCAGCAGCGGCGTTCTTCGAGGGTGTCGCGTCGGCGTGCTGCCGCGATGCCGCGCGAGCGCCATGGGGCTGCGATCATCTCTCCTTTGCAATCTTCTCCAGCGCCAGGAACAGTGACGTGCCAAGCCCCAACATGAGCAGCCCCGTCATAGTGATGGAGAAGAACCCCGCCAGTATTCCGTCGAACGGCTTGAACGGCAGCGACGGATAGATCATGCGCAGCAAGATGAGCCCGGCGATCGCGCCGACTCCATACGACCACGCGCAGATGTGCGTCAAGAGGGTCCTACCCCGTACGACGGACGCGGCGCCGGGAACACACGCGATGAAGAACGGAACGAAGAACAGCACGCACTCCGTGAGCGATGTCGCGATACTCCCAACCACCACGAGCAGCGCGATGCCCGACACGCCGACGAGCACGCTTGCGCTCGCGGTGCGATACACGCGATCCCTCGCCGCTCGCCACTCCGCGGCCTCACGCGGCAACATCCCGCACTCCGGACACGGCGCATCAGGCGCCGCCTCGCCGGCGGATCGGTCATATTCGCATCGGCCGCAGGGAGACGCGGGCATGCCTGGTGATCCTCGAGCGTGCCGTCGGACTGCGTGACGGCGACGACGTCGCCCCGCCAGTTCTGGCACATGTAGCGGCGTTCTTCGAGGGTGCGTCGGACGGGCAGCGCCAGGGGTCGGAGCCGCCGAGGCACGCAGCGGCGTGGGTCGCCTTAGTCAACTGTTGCATGCAGACGCATCCCCCGAATGACCCATATATACCCGTCCTCCTCCGTGACACGCTCATTCTGGTATCGTCGGCAGCTCATGGCTGCATCGAGCGTGCTCAACAAGTGGAAGTGGTTTAGCCTGGGAAACCACGGCTCCTTAACGGCCTGAAACCTGTCCTCTTCTGTGTACCCGCAGCCTGAGAGCAGGCTGAGACCATAAATACTGGCTATATCAAATCCAAGCAGCGGAAGCCGTTCCAATGGCGGCACGTCATTTCGGGCGACGTCGCGGGTATGATCCCATCGACGGAGCCCCGCATTCGATATGGGAAGCAGATAGCTCAAGGCGAGCACGAACACGTCTTGGGACCGATCATCGACGGCAAACAGAGCCGCCAGCATGAATATCGGCCAGTCTTCGCGAACCACGGTAGATATAGCACCATTGGTCAATCCGTCATGGCCGACACCGACATCCATATAGTTGTCTCTGTTCTGCGCGTTGATCGCAAGTGGCAGCACATACTTATCGACACTTATCACTGTCGCACATTCATGCAGACGAAACGCCTCACGTGGATGCACGCTCACGCCATTCTGAGCCCGGCGTATCGAGATGCCGACATAGTGCTCTTGCAAATTGTGTTGCTTTAACTCAGTACTGAGCATTGCATCTCTCTAGAGGCAATCAGTGGTCTCGTGGCAATCGCATATACATGACGGAGGTGGACTTTGATGACACTCTTGATGATGGTGGCGATGATCGCCAGGACATGGAGGATGTTCCCGCTCGGTCATGTCGGCCAAGTCGACATCGCCGTCCATGTCGAGGTCGGCCACGGGGTAGACGGTCGGCTCGCCGTAGGACGAGTAGCGGACGTACTCCAGCGGCGTGCCGTCGGACTGCGTGACGGCCACGACGTCGGCCCGCCAGTTCTGGCAGAGGTAGCGGCGTTCTTCGAGGGTGCCGTCGGACGCGCAACGCCACGGGTCGACGCCGCCGCCGCAGGAGGTGTTGTCGCGGTCTCGCAGGATCATGGCGTCAATGTACGAACCCCCGCCGAACCCGCTACCAACTTCCTCGCGCTCAGCCAGGCCCCGGCGTGGTGCACGAACGCCTCCTTCGGGCTCGTGTCGGCGTTGCGGAACGTCGCGACCGCCCGCCACCGCTCGTCGTGCATGAGATAGTACCGCTCCTCGTCCTCCAGCGTTGCGTCGGCGTCGGTGTCGTACTGCCACATCGTGCGGAAGCCCAGGCCGTTGGTGCGCGGGCGGTGCGTACTGCGGTCGCGTTGGCACAAGCAGCCCTGAGAGATTGCTTACTCGCTTTGGGCCGCGGCGGAGTGCGCGTGCAGATGCCGCGATGAGTCGCCCAGCACCAAGCCCGCTCGGGAACGAACCCGCCCCTCGATAACCCCTCGGCGAGAAACCCGCCCAGCGACAAGTCCCTTCGGCGACACGCCCGCCCTGCGACAGGCTGGCGCGGCGACGAGCACCGGCCGCCGGTGGGTGGCGCGGTGCGGAGTTCTACTTGCACCGGACTCACGGACGTATGTGAAGTGCGGCCCAGCCCCTGCCGATCGACAGGGACGGCCGGTGGCATCCTCACCGATCCGCTCGCGGCTGTCCAAGTTCAGGGTCGTTGCCCCGACTCGACCCCGCCCGACGGTTTTGTCAGTGATGTTTCGGCTCGTCCCCCGGGTTCCCTTTGGCGAAGAAAGGCAGATTCATGGTTCGCGAGAACACGCTGTCCGACTTCGCCGCAATCCGGCGCAGGTCGGTTGGAGGGCACATCGCCGGCGCGCTGGCCGTGGCGTTGGTTACCGGCGTCGCGGGGGCCCAGCCCGAGGCGGGCGACGAGGGCGTCGCCGAGGAGTCGCGCTTCGGGATCACGCTGGGCGCGGACGTCACGAACGCGTACTTCTTCCGCGGCATACGTCAGGAGACCACCGGGTTCATCCTGCAGCCGTACGCCGACGTGTCGCTGGAGGTGTTCCGCGCCGAGGACGCGACGCTGTCGGTGAAGGCGGGGATGTGGAACTCGTACCACGGCACGTCAACGGGTTCATCGACGGGCGACAGCTTCATCAAGCATTGGTACGAGGCCGACATCTACGCCGGGTTCGGGCTCGCGACGGGCGAGTGGGCGTTCGACCTTCGGTACATCTGGTACACGAGCCCGAACGACGCGTTCGGCACGGTTGACGAGATCGATTTCAGCGTGGCGTACGACGACACGGAGCACCTGGGCGCGTGGGCGTTGAAGCCGGCGGTCACGCTCGCGACGGAGCTGGGATCGAACGCGGCCGACGGCGCGCGCAAAGGCACCTACCTGCAGGTGGGCGTCTCGCCGGGCTTCTCGATCGACGAGGGCGCGCTCGAAGGCGTGGCCGTCACGTTCCCGGCGGCGGTGGGCCTGAGCCTGAGCAACTACTACGAGGGCACCGGGGGTGAGAACGACGCGTTCGGCTTCGCGTCGATCGGTGTGAAGGTGTCGGTGCCGATCCCGACCGACCCCACGTGGGGGTCGTGGACGGCGAGCGCGGGCGTGCAGGTGCTGTTCCTGGGCGACGCGGCGGAGACTCTCAATCGCGGTGATACGACCGAGGTCATCGGCACGGTGGGCGTGTCGGCGACGTTCTAGCGGACGCGTCGGCGGATTGGTTGCGCGGGAGGTGGATCGCATGCAGCTCAAGGATCTCAGCGTCGGGCTTCGTTTCGGATTGCTGGTCGGTGTCGTCGTGCTGGTGCTCGGCATCGCCGGGTTCATCATCTACGGCAAGGTCGAAGCGACGAAGGTGCAGGGCCCGGCGTACCAGCGGATCATCCTCGGCAAGGACCTTGTTGCGGACATTCTTCCGCCGCCCGAGTACATCATCGAGAGCTACCTCACCACGCTCCAGCTCCCGCTGGCCGATGGTCCGCAGGAGATCGAGCGGCACGCGGCCCGTCTCGCAAAGCTCCGCGAGGAGTTCGAGGGCCGTCAGGACTACTGGGCGCAGACACTGCCCGAAGGCCCGATGCGCGCGATGCTGCTGCAGGAATGCGCGGTCCCCGCGCGTGAGTTCTACGACCTGGCGGAGAATCGCCTGCTCCCGCTCTACCGCGCCGGCAAGCGCGACGAGGCGCTCACGCTGCTGAAGGGAGATCTGCGGGGCGCGTACGACACGCACCGCGCGGCCGTCGACCGCCTGGTTGTCGCCGCCAACGACTATTCCGCCACCGTCGAGCGCGAAGTCGCCGCCCAGCTCCAGACGAGCTGGCTGGTGCTCGGCACCACCGGGGCCGCGGCGCTGGGCATCATCGCCGCGTTCTGCGCCGTGCTGGCACGCAGCCTCACCCGCCCGCTGGCGCAGTTCCAGGAGCGGTTCAAGGACATCGCCGCGGGCGACCTCACGGTCCAGCTCGACGCCGCCCGCAAGGACGAGCTCGGCTCGGTGGCACGGTACTTCAACCAGCTCGTCGCCCGCCTGAACTCGACGTTCGTCGAGGTGCAGGCGAGCGCGCGGGACATCGGCGCCGGCGCGACGCAGAACTCCTCGGCCAGCCAGTCGCTCGCCGAGGGCGCGAGCGAGCAGGCCGCCAGCCTCGAGCAGATCGGCGCCAGCGTCGAGCAGATGTCCTCGATGACGCAGCGCAACAGCGAGCACTGCAAGCAGGCGAGCGTGATGGCCGACAGCGCCAAGCGCGCCGCCGACAACGGGCAGCGTCAGATGACGCAGATGACCACGGCGATGGGCGAGATCAAGCAGTCGAGCGCCGAGATCGCCAAGATCATCCGGGTCATCGACGACATCGCGTTCCAGACGAACCTGCTCGCGCTGAACGCCGCCGTCGAGGCCGCCCGGGCCGGCGAGGCCGGCAAGGGCTTCGCCGTCGTCGCCGAAGAGGTCCGCTCGCTCGCGCAGCGTTCTGCCGAGGCCGCCAAGAGCACCTCGGGGATGATCGAGGTCGCCACCCGGCGTGCCGACAACGGCGTCGAGATCGCCGCGGCGGTCGGGCGCGCGCTCGACGAGATCGCCGCCTCCTCTTCAAAGGTCGACACGCTCCTCGCCGAGGTCGCCGCCGCCTCCGACGAGCAGAGCAAGGGGATCGGGCAGATCAACTCCGGGATCGCGGAGCTCGACAAGGTGACGCAGCAGACCGCCGGGAACGCCGAGGAACTCGCCTCCGCCGCCGAGCAGACCGCCGCGCAGGTCTCCTCGCTCCAGGAACTCGTCCGCCAGTTCAAGACCTCCGCGCCCGCGCAGCGTGCCTCCTCCACGCCCGCACGCTCCGCCACTCCCCCGCCCGCCGCCGCCGTTCGCGGGCTGGCGGCCTGAGGACCACCACCCCACGCGTTCCGTGCCGGGCGGCTCCGGCCCTGCCCGGCGCCCCCGGATTCCTACGATTGCTCGGGCGAGCGTGCCGCGCGGCCCGCGCTTGCGTCCGCGCGTCGTTCCCGCGCTCTCGCCCCGCCGGGAGGCCGCTCATGTCCACCACGTTCGCCAACCCCATCGACATGCAGAACCGCCTCTTCTCCGAACTCTCGCGGATGTTCGGACGCGAGGTCCCGCTCTACGACAAGTCGCTGCTCGTGAACAGCGTGACCAACCGCGCCGTCTGCGACCTCCTCGCCGCCTGCTTCGACGGCTTTTCGATCACCGACGAGCAGCTCGACAAGACCAGCGGCGAACGCCACGGCGCCATCCGTATCGGCCGCCCCGACGAGTACCGCTGGATCGGCCGCTTCTTCGCCTGCTTCGCGATGCAGCCCCACAACTTCTACGACATGACCAGCGTCGGCGCGAAGAGCCAGCCCGTCATCGCCACCGCGTTCCGCTCGCTGGTGCACCCCGAGCACCGCATCTTCACCTCGCTCCTCCAGACGAGTTACTTCGACGACGACACCCGCCGGCGCGTCGAGGCGCTCCTGGCGCGCCGCCAGGTCTTCTCGCCCCGCGCCATGCAGCTCATCGAGGCGTGCGAGCGCGACGGCGGGCTTTCCTCCTCCGACGCCGACGCGCTGATCGCCGAGGGCACGACGCGCATCTTCAAGTGGACGGGGCGCGCGCACGACCACGCGCTCTACGCCCACCTCTGCAACGCCGGGTTCAAGATCGCCGCCGACATCGCGTGCTTCCAGGCCCACCACCTGAACCACCTCACGCCCAACACGTTCTGCATGGACCTGTACACCAGCGCCATGAAGTTCTGCCTGGGCGAGATGAAGGAGCCCACCTTCCGCACCCGCGCGTCGACCGCGCTGCAGCGCCTCGAGCAGCACGCCGACGCCCACTGGATGCGCCTGCACTTCAAACACCTCTCGCGCGACGAGATCGCCGCCTTCCGGCGCGCTGCCCCCGCCCCGGGCACCATCGCCCGCGCGGTCGACGCCCTCGTCGCGCGCCTCTCGCGCGACGACCTGCGCCTCGCCACGCTCAATCACGCCGGCTTCAAGGACTTCACCGAGGGACCCTCGCAGGACACCCCCGTCCTGCTGCGTCAGGACGCGTACAAGGCCCTCACCGAGCCCGTGCACTTCACCAACCCGGACGGCACGCAGTTCGACACCGTTCACACCGCCCGCTTCGGCGAGATCGAGCAGCGCTTCTACGCCACCACTCCCCACGGGCGAGAGCTCTACGACCGGTGCCTCGCCGCTGCCGAGCGTGATGTGCCCGCCACCCTCGCCAAGACCGACTTCTCCGCCTACGAGGCCGCCTACGCCAGTCATTTCGCGCAGTTCCCCAAGACGCTCCCGGAACTGCTCTCGCAGGGGTTCGTGTACGCCTGGTTCGAGCCCACCGCCAAGGGCCTGAACGCCCGCGGCACGATCGATTCCACCGACATCTTCGATCTCGTCCGCGAGGGCTACGCCGCGTACGAGGGGCTGCGCTACGAGGACTTCCTCCCGGTCAGCGCCGCGGGCATCTTCGCCTCCAACCTCAACCAGTACGGCACGCAGTCCACCGCCGCCGTCAAACCAACATACACCAAGCAGATGCTCGAGGAGATCCTCGGCAAGCCGATCATCGAGGCGGACGTCGTGTACCGGGGCCTGCACGCCGAGTCGCTCCTGCACACGTACGCCGAACTGGGGCTCACCGAGCGCCTCGACGCCGCGGCCCGCGCCGCGCTCGAGCGCGACGCCGCCGCCCTCCCGCCCGACGCCGCCTCGCGCTACGCGGAGCGCAGCGTGCTCGCGGCCCGGGCCTGAGCACACCGCGGATTCCGAAGCACCGTGCCGTTCCCAAGCACCGACCCGTCGCCAGGCTGTTCCCGCGCGCGGTCGCCAGCATCCCCTCGCGTCGCGCCGGCGATGCCCGCAGAACCGGCGAATCTGCATGAAAAGCGGCTCATGCGATATGGGCGCCGTGGCCCGCCCGCTACGCTCCGAGCCGAAAAACACCCAAGGCTGTGCGCGACGCGGTGGGGCCCGCCGGGCGCTTAGGAGACCGTGATGAAGCTGTCGCGAGCCGACACGCGAGCTGACGACGACGTCATCGCCGATCTGCAGGCCTCGAACTCCCAACTCCGCGAGAGCGAGCGCCGCTGGCGCGAGATCTTCCACGCCGTGCCCACCGCCATCTACGCCTGCGACGGCGCCGGGCGCGTCATCGCCTTCAACCAGGCCGCCGTCGAGCTGTGGGGGCGCGTGCCGTGCGTCGGCAAGGACTACTGGTGCGGCTCGCACCGGCTCTACCGCGACGACGGCACGGCCCTCGACCCGGCCCTCTGCCCCATGGCCAAGGCCGTACGGGGCGAACCCTTCGACGACTCGTCCGAAGTCATCATCGTCGAACGGCCGGACAGCACGCGCCGGTACGTGCGCCCCCACCCGCGTCCCCTGTGCGAAGCCGACGGATCCGTTGCCGGCGCCGTCAACCTCGTCGTCGACGTCACCGCCGAAGTGCTCGCGAACCAGGAGCGCCTCGCCACCGAGACCCGCTTCCGCCGCATGGCGGACGCGGCCCCCACGCTCATCTGGATGTCCGACACGCACGGGCAACGCGTCTGGTTCAACCGCCCGTGGCTCGACTTCACCGGACGCACCGCAGAACAGGAACTCGGCGACGCCTGGATGGACGGCGTGCACCCCGACGACCGCGCGACCTACCTCGACGCGTTCCGCGCGCACTTTCAGTCCCGCACCGAGTTCCGTCACGAGTACCGCCTCCGCCGCGCCGACGCCGAGTACCGCTGGGTGCTCGACCAGGGCGCGCCCAACTTCGCCGCGAACGGCGCGTTCGACGGGTTCATCGGATCGTGCGTCGACATCACCGACCAGGTCGCCGCACGGCGTCTGCTCGAGGAGCAGCACTCCCTGCTCGAGCAGGCAGTCCGCCACCGCACGCGCGAACTCGCCGCCGCCAGCGAGCGACTCCGGCTCACCGACCGCCTCGCCACCATCGGCACGCTGTCGGCGGGTCTGGGGCACGACATGGGCAACCTGCTGCTGCCCGTGCGGATGCGCCTCGACGCCATGGAGGCGAGCGATCTTCCCGACGAGGTCCGCGACGACGTCGCAGCCATCCGCAAGGCGCTCGATTACCTCCAGCGACTCACCGGCAGCCTCCGCATGCTCTCCGTCGATCCCGACCGCGAGGACGCGCAGGTGCCCACCGATGTCGCCGCCTGGTGGCAGGAGGCCGAGGGAATGCTGCTGAACGGGATCCCCCGCACCACGGCCCTCTCCGCGGATATCGAGCCGGGCCTTCCTCCCATCCAGCTCGGCAAGCCCGCGCTCACCCAGGCGATCTTCAATCTCGTGCAGAACGCCGGCGACGCGCTGCGCACCGCCGTCGAGGGGCGCGTCCAGTTCCGCGTCTCCCGCGCGCCCTGCGGCACGTGCGCCCGCCTCACCGTCAGCGACAACGGCCCGGGCATGTCTCCCGAAGCCCGCGCACGCTGCCTCGAGCCGTTCTTCACCACCAAGACCCGCGCCCTCGGCACGGGGCTGGGCCTCCCCCTCGTCAAGAGCATCGTCGCCCGCGCGGGCGGATCGCTGGAGGTCGAGAGCACCGAAGGAGGCGGCGCGAGCGTCACGCTCATCATCCCCCTGGCCGAGCCCCGCCCGACCATCGACCCGGGCCTGCAAGGCGTCGCCGCCGTCCAGTGCGCCGATCCGCGGGTCGCCAGCTACATCGACGCCATGCTGGCCGCGCGCCGGTACGCCGTTCGGCGCGCCGAGCCCGACGACACCACCCGCGTGTGGATCACCGATCGCGACGGCCCCGAAGGCCTCGCCGCGGCGCTCGCGTTTCTCCGCGATCGTCCGGACCGCCTCGTCATCTCCCTCACCGATGACGCCGATTCAGACAGTGGTCATCCGAGATTCACGCGCATCGGGCAAGGCTTACGCATGTCCGCGCTTCGAACAGCTCTCGATCGGGCGATGGCATTAGCCCAACTAACCTGAGAGGACGCGTCGTGTCGTCACAGCCTCCCGAGATCATTCGGTTGATGTGCATCGACGACAACGAGTTGCTCATCGACTGTCTCCGACGCCTGTGCGCGCAGCACGCGTGGATCGAGTGGGCGGGCGCCGCCACCAGCGATCGCGGCGTCGTCGACCTCGTGCGCGCACGCCGCCCCCATGTCATTCTGCTCGACGTGGACATGCCCGGCATCGACACCTTCGCCCTGGTCGCCAGCATCTTCGCCGCCGCGCCCGACGCCCGCGTCCTCATGCTCAGCGGGCACCTCAAGCCCGTCGACATCGAGCGCGCCTTCGACAGCGGGGTCTGGGGTTACATGTGCAAGAGCGACGATCCCTGGCTGATCTTCGACGGCGTCCGACGCGTCGCGCGAGGCGAGGTCGTGCTGAGCGACGACGCTCGCGCCGTGCACACCCATCATCCGCCCCGAAGCCGCGCGGCGCCCCCCCCCACTGGTCCTTCCACGCGGTCCAACGACTTCTCGACCGGCAATGCCTAAGGGCCCTCCGCGCCCGCAACCCGACGGATGATCGTCAGCACGTCCTTCGGCGGCGTCCCCTTGTCGATGTACTCCGCCGCGCCCGCCCGCTTTGATTCCCCCGACCACTCCAGCGGGCTGCGACCGGAATACACGATCGTCTTCACCTTCGGAAACTCCCCCGCGATCTCGGCGATCAACTCCATCGCCCCCGGCAGCGACAGATCGACCAGCACGACGTCCACCGCCGATTGACGCACCACCGGCAGCACGTCCGCGACCCGCTCCACCGCCGCGACCAGTTTCATGTCCGGCTGCGTCCGCACCAGCCGGTCCCACGCCGAGAGCAGCGGCGGATGATCGTCCACGTATACCAACTTGATCTGGGCATCCGGCATGTGCTGTCCCCTGACAGAATTCTCGCGTGTCCTGCGCGCACGAACCGGCCCAAGACGCCCGAGTATACACCGGGGCTTCGTCGAAAGGTCTCAGAATGTGCGTGTTTGTCCGCAAAAAAGAACATCTCTGTGCATGCGCGCACGGCGCGCGTGTTCGGCCCCGCGCTTCCCCCCACGCGGCCCGCACGGCGCGCAATGGTGTCTGCGATAACTGCGCACCGCGCATCGCGGCCGCGGTCGGCGTCGCCCGCTTGCAACACAATGCCCCGACGAAATACACCGCATGCCGCTCGGCGCCCGTGCCAGCCTTGCACTCGCCGGCATCCGCGCATCCAGGTAGACTCCCGCCGTGCCGCCTTCGCCGTCAACTCATGAAGGCCCCGACCACGGCCCGCCGAGCGGCGGCAACCCCGGGTCCGACCATCTCTTAGCGCTCGTGTACGAACAACTCCGGGAAGTGGCCCGGCATCGGCTGTCGGCGGAGAACCCCGGGCACACGCTTCAGGCGACCGCGCTCGTCCACGAGGCCTTCCTCCGCATCGGCCAGGACCGCCGCGTCCCGTTCCGCGACCGCGCCCACTTCTTCGCCGTCGCCGCCGAGGCCATGCGCCGGATCCTCATCGACCACGCCCGGGCCAAGGGCGCCGCCAAGCGGCGCCCGCCCGCCGCGGAGTTCCTCTCCGTCGTAGACCTGGCCGAGCACCGCGATCCCGAGCAGATCATGGCGCTCGACGCGGCCCTTCAACGCTTGGAGGGGGCGGAGCCCGAAGTCGCCGCCGTCGTGCGACTCCGCTTCTTCGCGGGGCTGAGCGGCAACGAGACCGCCGAAGCGCTCGGCATCTCGCCCCGTCAGGTCGACCGCCTCTGGGCCTACGCCCGGGCCTGGCTCGCGCGTGAGATTTCTCCATCGGAGTGACCGATGCTCGATCGCGCCAGAGTCCGGCAGGTGTTCGCAGACGCGGCTGATCTCCCGGCGGAACAGGTCGCCGCCTTCCTCGACCACGCGTGCGGGGACGACGCCGCCCTCCGGCGCGAGGTCGAGTCGTTGCTTGTCGCGGCGTCGCGCCGGCCGGGCTTCCTGGGCGCTCCCACCGCCGCGCCCCCCGCCCCCCGCCCCGTCGGCGAGTCTGTCGGCACCACGATCGATCAGTACCGCCTTCTGGAAGAGGTCGGCCAGGGCGGGTTCGGAACCGTGTACGCCGCAGAGCAACTGGCGCCCGTGCAGCGCCGCGTCGCGGTGAAGATCCTGAAGCTCGGCATGGACACGCGTGCCGTCATCGCGCGCTTCGAGGCCGAACGACAGGCGCTCGCGATGATGGACCACGCGAACATCGCGCGCGTGTTCGACGCGGGCGCGACCGAGTCCGGGCGGCCGTACTTCGTGATGGAGCTGGTGAAGGGCGAGGCGATCACCAGCTACTGCGATCAGAACAACCTGGACATCGCCGAACGCCTGGGCGTCTTCGTGCAGGTCTGCCGCGCCGTGCAGCACGCGCACGCGAAGGGCGTGGTCCACCGCGACATCAAGCCCGGCAACGTGCTGGTCTCGACGCAGGACGGGCGCCCGCACGCTAAGGTCATCGACTTCGGCATCGCCAAGGCGACGCAGCAGCACCACGCCGAGAAGACGGCCTTCACCGAGCTTCGCCAGTTCGTCGGCACGCCCGAGTACATGTCGCCCGAACAGGCCGAGGGATCGCAGAACACCGACACCCGCACAGACGTGTACAGCCTGGGCGTCGTGCTGTACGAACTGCTCACGGGCGCGACGCCCTTCGACCCCGTCGCGCTGCGCGCCGCGGCGTACGACGAGATCAAGCGCATCATCCGCGAGGTCGAGCCGCCCAAGCCCAGCACCCGCGTCAGCACACTCGGCGATTCCATCGCGTCCGTCGCGGCGCAGCGCCGCACCCCGCCCGCCAGGCTCTCGCCCCTGCTCCGGGGCGACCTCGACTGGGTCGTGATGCGCTGCCTCGAGAAGGATCGCGCCCGCCGGTACCCCACCCCCGACGCGCTCGCCGCCGACCTCGAGGCGTTCCTCCGCGGCGACGCGGTGAGCGCCGTCCCGCCCACGTCCGCCTACCGCGTCCGCAAGTTCGCCGCGAGAAACCGCGGGCTCGTCGCCGCGATCGGCGCGGTGTTCGCGGTCCTTCTGCTGGGCGTCGCGGGAACAACCCGGGGCATGATCGCGGCCCAGCGCGCCGAACGCACCGCTCAGCGCGAGCGGGGCGCCGCCGCGACTGTGCGCGACTTTCTCCGCGAGACGTTCGAGGGTGTTGCGCCGCAGGTCGCCCGAGGGCGGGACACCGCGCTGCTCAGCGCGCTCATGGACAACGCCGCCGCACGCATCGAGTCGGGCGAACTCCGCGAGAGCCCCCTCGCGGCGCTCGAGCTGCGCCTTGTGATTGCGGAGGTCAACCTCACGCTCGCCCGCTACGAGCACGCCCGCCGCATCACGGCGCCGATCGACGCGACGGCGTCCATGCCCGACCGCCTCCGCTCGCGCCTCCTTCTGCTCCGCGCCGAACTCGCCCTCGCCGACAGTGATCTGGACCGGTCCGAGTCGCTGCTCGCCGACGCGCAGCGCATCCACGACTCGCAGACGCATCCTGACCCGGTGCTCTACGTGCAGCTCCTGGGCGCCCGGGCGCACGCCGCCCTCGAGCGGAACCGACTCAGCGAAGCCATCGAACTGCAGCGGCGTGCGCTCTCCGCCGCCCGAGCGCTCCCCCGCCCCGACCCCGACCTCGTCGCCGACCGCCTCTACCGGCTGGGCAACGCGCTGAACAAGGCGGGGCACGAATCCGCCGCGCTGGAAGCATGGGCCGATGCCCTCCGCGTGCTCGACCAGGCCGCCGGCGATGACAACGACACCATGAGCTCGCCCACGCGGGTGGACGTGCTCGTGGCCCGCGCCGCCCTGCACGCACAGCACGCCGATCCGCAGCTCGCCCTCGCCGACCTGCACGCGGCGCAACGCCTCGGGGAACGCCTCTTCACGCCCAACCACCCCACCATGCTCGGTATCCGCTATGCGCTCGCCAACGTGCACCTCCACTCGGGCGACGGGCGCGATGCACTCGCCGAGTTCGCCGTCTTGCTCGCGGCGAACCGCGCGAGCTTCGGACCCGAAAGCCTCCACGTCGCCACGACGCTCGACTCGATCGCCGAGATCCACTTCATGGCCCGACGCTGGTCGGACGCGCTCGACACGGCCTTGGAGGTCGAGCGCATCCGCGCGCTCCACCTGCCGCCCGAGCAGCAGGCCGCCCTCGGCGGCTGGACAACCATCGTGAACAGCCTGTGCCGCCTCGGGCGCAGCGCCGAGGCCCTCCCCCTCGCGCGCCGATCTTTCGAGCTTCAGCGCGCCACCCTCGAGCCCGCCAGCGAGCCGGGCATCGTGGGCCGCTACGTGTACATCCAGTGCCTCTACGCGGCGAATCAGCTCGCCGAGACCATCGCGCAGGGCCGATCCTTCATCACGCTCTGCGCGGAGCAGCGCCCGGATGATCCGCCGCCCTCCCTGCTCGACGTCTACGTCATCACCGCCTCCGCGATGCTGGACAACGCTGATCCGCGCGACCTTCCCGAGTGCGAGCGATTCCTGCGCACCTGCATCCAAGAGCGGCTCGCGCTGCACGGCGAGAACGACCCCCGTGTCGCATTCGCCCGGATCTGGCTGGGACGGACGCTCGGGGCGGCGGCCCTCGCCCCCGACATGCAACCGCCGGACGGGGGCCAACTGGCCCGCCTGCGCGAGGCCGAATCGCTCATCGCGCCGAACTTCCAGACGCTCGCCGACAACGTCTGGCGGCTCGACCCGTCCATCCGCGCACGACGCGTGCACGACGCCGCGGATTCACTCAT
Source organism: Planctomycetota bacterium (assembly GCA_033763975.1). NCBI lineage: Bacteria > Pseudomonadati > Planctomycetota > Planctomycetota bacterium. The sequence continues at coordinate 159,777 of JANRJM010000009.1, read as the reverse complement.
CGCCCTCTACGACGCCTGGGACCGCTTCGAGCCCGGCATGGATCGGAGCGATGATGCGCGCAAGTGGCGGGAGCGTCGCGACGCCGTCCTGCGTGCGGTTGAAGCAGGCCTCCCCACGCCCACCCGCTGATCCGGGAAGACCAGGGCTCCCCGCAGAATTCGTGACGCTCGCCTCCCGGCGAGCCCGCTTGTATTGATGTCCCCGGCGCGATCGCCGGGCGTACACCAGGAGCCTCCCATGCGCACCCGCACACCGACGCTAATCCTCGCGCTTGCACTCACGACCGCCGCCCATGCCCAGTCCACCGCGTTCACCTACCAGGGCGAGCTCGCCGACGGCGGATCGCCCGCGACCGGCACGTACGACCTTCGCTTCCGGATCTTTGACGCGTCCACGGCCGGTGCGCAGATCGGAGCGCAGTTCTGCGCGGATAATGTACAGGTCACAAATGGCAAGTTCAGCACGGCGCTGGATTTCGGCGCGGTGTTCGCGACGACCGCCGGGCGGTTCCTGGAGATCGAGGTCCGGCGCGACACGGGGCTGAACTGCGGGAACGCCGGCGGGTTCGTCATCCTCGCGCCGCGCCAGCCGCTCTCACCGGCGCCGCGCGCCACGGCCGCGAGCGTCGCGAACGCCCTCGCGGCCCCCGACGGTTCACCAGCCAGCGCGGTCGCCGTGGACAACGTCGGGAACGTCGGCATCGGTACGACCACACCACTGTCGCCCCTGCACATCGCCGCTGGCGCCGCGGTCTTTGACAATCCGGGCGGTGCGATCCGGGTCACGAAGACACAGGGGCTGCTGAGCAGCGACGATCTCGGGATATGGAATCGGGGCGGCAACGGGAACCAGCCCTTTGCAATCGCCGATTGGAACACGGGCTCGCGGGGCATCTTTATCAACACGGCTTCAGGAAACGTCGGCATCGGCACGTCCGCACCCTTGGCAAGACTCGATGTGCGGGGCGATATCCGGTTGGGTTCATCTGGCCAGTTCCGCGCCGCCGCCAGCGAGGAGAATCTTCGCATCGTGCGAGGGTCCGTCGAGACGCACCCGTTCGACGGCTGCGACTCGACGCCCACGATCGTCGCGGGCTCGGGCTTCACGGTGCAACGGTTCTCCTGCGGCCGATACCAGATCAACTTCACGACCCCTTTCACGGGAATCCCAACCGTGACTACGGCCGGGACGCACAACCAATCCGCGGGCTGCCCAACCTACGTCTCAGTCGTGAGCGCAAACGCTTCCAGTGTCATTGTGACCGTGCACTGCCGCCCGGAGACTGAGGCGGCGTGGCCGTTCAGTTTCATCGCCGTCGGCCCGCGGTGATTTCCATCGGGCGGCAACACCGACGCGATCGGCGCCGAACTCGCTGACACGCTGCCGGCTCGCGAGAGGCTGGTACCGGCGATCGCCGTGCCCATCAACATCGGCCACACCGGAAATGTGTGCAAGTCGGTCGGCAACTCCAACACCACGGTCGTCGGCGTGGGGAGCAGAGCGAACCACTCCTCCGTGTGTTCTGCTCGTGGCAGGCCGAGCTTCGAGATTCCTGGCGCTCGCCCGTCTGGTTCTCGCTTGAGATGGTGCTGGCAATCCCGCCGGCCCATACGGAGCGCACCATGCGGAGCACACTCGCCGTCCTTCTCGCGTCCCTCGCCGCCGCGGGCGCCGCCCACGCCCAGTCCACCGCGTTCACCTATCAGGGCGAACTCGCCGACGGGGGCATACCCGCCTCGGGCGCGTACGACATCCGCTTCCGACTCTTCGATGCGGCCACCGACGGCACGCAGGTCGGCACCACGGTGTGCGTGGACAACGTCGCCGTGACCAACGGGCGCTTCACCACGACCATCGACTTCGGCCAGCAGTTCGCCGTGCCGAGCGCCCGGTTCCTGCAGATCGAGGTCCGCGCCGACACCGGGCTCACCTGCACGAACACCACCGGCTTCTCCGTCCTGTCCCCGCGCCAACTCCTCACCGCCACCCCGCTCGCCAGCCACGCCAAGTCCGCATTCGCCCTCGACGCCGCCGACGGCTCGCCCGCCAACGCGGTGCTCGTCGACAACAACGGCAGGGTCGGCATCGGCACGACGACGCCCGGCAGTCTTCTGCACGTCTTCGGCAACCGCCCGGAACTGCGCCTGCAGGATGACGACCTTGCGGGGAGTTTCGCCCAGATCGATGATCAGAGCGCAGGCCAGATGCGCATCAACAAGGTTTCGACCGCAACGATCTCGTTCATCGACATCAACCCGCAGATCACCAACGGGATCAACGATGTGGCTGTCCGGTTCTTCCGCGAAACAAACACCACCGGCATCCGGCGCGTCCTGTTCCACGCCGGCAACAACTCCGCGGCGACATCCGCTGAGATCGGCGTCGGAGGCCGCAGTTCATACTTCCAAGTCGGCGGCGGCAACTTCGGCATCGGGACGGCGCTCCCGGCAACGAACCTCCACATCACCAAGCTCGGCGGCATCCCCAACGGCGGGCCGGTGATCGTCCTCCAGGACACCGGCGGCAACAGCACGCAGTCCGGCTACCTCGGCTTCTGGAACGGCAGCGGCGCCGAGACCGGCTGGATCGGCTACGGCACCCCCGGCAGCCCGCACATGACCATGATCAACACGCGCGCCGGGGGCGACATCTTCATCACGCCCGCCGCAGGCCGCGCCGTCAAGGTACCCGTGCTGGAGATCACCGGCGCCGACCTCGCCGAGAAGTTCCCCGCCAGCGAGACGCTCGAGCCCGGCACCGTCGTCGCCATCGACCCGGACAACGTCGGCCAACTCTGCATGTCCCGCGGCGCGTACAACACCCGCGTCGCCGGCGTCGTCAGCGGCGCCAACAACTTCTCGGTCGGCGCCGTCCTCGGCAACCTCCCCGGACACGAAGACGCCCCCGCCATCGCGCTCTCGGGGCGCGTCTACGTCCGCTGCGACGCCGCCACCGGCGCGATCGAGCCCGGCGACCTCCTCACCACCTCCGACACACCCGGGCACGCCATGAAGGCGACCGACCGCGACCGCGCAAACGGCGCCATCCTCGGCAAGGCGATGCAGCGTCTCGAAAAGGGCGAGCGCGGGCTCGTGCTCGTGCTCGTCAACCTGCAGTGAACGACCGCTCGGCACCGTCGCACACGCCGGCGACACAGGAAGGCGCAAGATGATCCCCGAGACCGCACAGCCTCTCGGTCACCCCTGGACATACCTCGTCGCATCGTGCCTCACCGCCGGCGCGGCGCTCGCCCAGCCGTCGACCAACGTTGGGCCCGGCGAGCAGCGATTCAACACGGGCAGCTACAAGGCGAGCCACAACTCGTACGAACGCGACGAGTCCTACGCGTCGCAGATCGACAACTGGAACTGCTGGTGCCTGGAGCTCGACATCGCCTGGCACCCGGACAACCAAGTCCGCGTCCAGCACGGGTGCAGCGTGCCCAACGCCGGCCCGCTCCTCCTGCCGCACCTCCAGGCCATCGCCCAGTCCATCGAAGCACAGGACCGCGTCACGGTCGTGTACATCGAGATGAAGGGTGGCTGCTTCGCATCCTGGCCGGCACGACAGGTCTACCGCTCGTACATCCGCAACGCCGTGGACACGGCGTTCGGCTTCCGCGTCTACCCCGCCAGCGAGTTCAAGCAGTTGGACCAGTTCGCCTGGCCCTCGTACCAGGAACTGCTCCGCCGCGGGTACCGCTGGATCGTCATCCTCGACGAAGAAGAGACCGGCTTCGCCGACGACGACTTCTTCTTCGGCATGGCGCGCGGCAACCCGCCCACGGCCTTCGAAGACAACAGCGTCCTCGTCAACAGCGGCAACGACGACCTGCCCACCGACCGCGGCTCCCAGCCCGACCGCTGGTTGTTCCGCGCCTACCCCACCCCCTTCTGCGATATCGGCGACGACGAGGGCTACTACGACGACGCGATCGCGAACGGCTATACCTTCGTCGCCACCAACTGCATCGATCGTCACTACACCATGACGCCCACCACGCACTCGCCGTCTCCCGTGCGCGTCACGAGCGGCGGCGGCGGCACCGAGTTCGGCACGCTCTCCTTCCCCTACCGCTTCGGCGACGGGCTCCTCCGCGCCGTCGACCGCGCCTCGCCACGCGTCCCCGTCAACATCGTCGGGGGAACGTACCACGTCCCGCCGGGCACCCGGCTCTCGCGTCCCGTCGTCCTGCGCGCGGCCGGCGGCCCCGTGCAGATCACCTCGCCCTGACCGACCGTCCGCGTCCCGTCTTCCCTCGCCCGCCACGAAGCGTCCACCTCTGCAATGGAGCATGCCATGCGCACACTCTGTCCGATCGTCCCCGTGCTCGCGTGCGTCGCCGCGATCTCGGGGCACGCCCGCGCCCAGACGCCCGACGCGTATTACATGCACGTGGGGAACTACCCCGTCGCCGAGACCAGTTGGAGCAACGACGCTCAGGGAGTCGATCACGACGACAACAACTGGTACATCACGACCACCCACGACCTGTGGAGAGTTCCTGTCGGGCTCGATCTCCGCACGGTGACAGCGTCATCCCCCGGCGTCATCCGGCGCGAGGTGGCGACTCGGTACCCGCCACTCGCGGCCTACGACCACCTCGGCGACCCGGACGTCTTTCGCTACCAAGGAACCGATTACCTCGTCGTCCCGATGGAAGATGAAGACGCCACCTGCAATGGCGGGGTCGGCGGCGCCGCCCTGGCGTTCTTTCGCATCACGCCTACCGATTTCTTCTACGTGACGCACCGACAAGTTCCCATCCTCTGCAATGACGCCGGCTGGGTCGCCATCAACAGCCAGGGCGGCATCGTCATGTCCCAGCAGCACGTCGGCGCCCCGCCCGGCTCCCCCGCCGTCACCCAGCGCGGCCTGCACTTCTTCACTCTCGACTGGAACCAGCTTCACAACGCCGATTCCGCCTCGTCCCTCACCTTCACGCACATGCAGCAGCTCACCGACGAATCCGGCAACCGCCTCGAGATGGTCACCATGCAGGGCGGCGAGTACGCCCCCGGCGACAACCTCCTCTACCTCGTCAGCGGGTTCTACGACGACTCCGGCGGTCGCGAAGAACGCGAGGGCATCCACGTCATCGATACGTCCACCTGGCAGCGCGTCGAGCACTCCACCCGCGGGTTCGGGCACTTCGATTTCTACTACGACCCGGGATTCCCCACCTACGAAGAGCCCGAAGGCCTCACCATCTGGGACCTGGACGACGGACGCAGCCCCGGCGTCCGGGGCCAACTCCACGTCTTCGTCTCCGACAACGACGCCGACGCCGGCGACATCGACTTCAAACACTACAGCTACATCATCCGGGCCGATCGCAACAGCGGCGTATCGTGCCAGACCGGCAGCCCATCCTGCCCGTTTCACACCGTCCAGGCCGCCGTCGCTCTGGCCTGGAACGGCGCCGAAGTCCGCGCCCGCGCCGGGGCGTACTCGGGCCCGCTCACCATCTCCAAGCGCATCCGCGTGTCGGCCGAAGGCGGCGTCGTCCGCATCGGAAACTGATGCCGCACATCGCCCCGCCCCGATCCCCGCGTGAATTCACCCCAGCGGCCGACAAGATCCCTTCAGTAGCGAGTTTCGGGGTGCGAGCCATCGCGGGTTGTACCTGGGAATCATCGACGCCAACATCTGCCGAACACGCCGTCCCGAGATTCCCAAGAACCCGCGGATCCACTCCCGGAACACGGCCTCGCGCTGTAGACTCCTCCCCGCCAGATTGGCAATGGCGGCGGACAGAGAGTTCACCGGCGAACTAAACCTCCGCTGACTTGTCGGTCTGGTGGGCCGTGGGGAGAGGTGGATCATGAACTGGTCGATCCGGGTGGCGTCCGCGCTGTTCGTGCTCGCGGTGGTGTCGTTCCTCGCCCGTGCGCAGTGCTCGCCGGGCATTCAATCCGAGTTCGGCGCCGGGGTGACAACGACCTACACCGTCAATAGCGCCTCCCAAGTGGTGGGTCTCGGCGACGAGTTCGCGCTGGTGAATGTCTCGAACCCCGCGGCCCCGCTTCGCATCTACGGCACACGCCTCGACGGACCCGTCGAGGACATCGACTCGATCGTGAGCCTCGAGTACACCGCCGTCACGCCCACCTCGCTGTACCGCATCCGCGCCGGACTCAACGGCCCCGAGATCCTCTGGCGCACCAGCGGCGGCATCCCGGGCGTCTTCCCCGCCATGCAGGGCGGGCGCGCCGTCTCCGAAAACGGGAACTTCCAGTACGTCGCGGCACAGAACGGCCTGCACATCTTTCTGGGAGGGATCCAGCGCGACCACGTGTCCATCGTCGCCGATGACGTCGCGCACTCAAGCCCGTCCACCGTCTGGACGGTGGACGGAGTCGCCCTGCGCCGCGTTACCCACAACGACGAAGGCCGCATCGCGGGCAGCATCGCGCAGTACTTCTTCGAAGATTCCCAGCAGAACCAGTACGTCCCCCGCGCGGTGCTCGTCGTGGGCGTCCAGCTCTTCGTGCTCACCACTCGCGCCCAGACCGGCATCCTCTGGGTCTTCGACATCCAGCCGGACCGCTCGCTGCTATCACGCGGCGAGGCGCTGTTCCCACTCGCCGGCAGCGCCTCTCGGGTTCGACTCGCCAAGAACGGCAGCTTCGTCTACGCGTGCATGGGCTCGCTGGGCACCCAGGTGTTCAACGTCTCAAACCCCGACAGCCCGAACTTCGTCACGTCCCTCGGCGGCGACAGCGACGACCGCGCGATGACCTTATTCGGCACCGGCACCGGCTCTCGCGCCTACGTCGCCAGCCTCGGGCAGGGCCTGCGCATCCTCGACGGCGGCACGCTCAGCCAGCTCGGTGCGTTCCGCCCCTTTCCCGGCGAGGCGCAGGACGTCGACATCTTCGCCGATTCCTACCTCGTCGTCGCCGACCGGCGCTCCGGCATGCACGTCTACGACATCGTCGCCAACCCGGGCGTCCCCACCTACCGCGGCTCGCGCGACTTTTCCGGCATCGCCACCCGCGTCAGCACCGCCGACTGGAACGCCTACTTCGCTACCGGCACCACCGTCACCGTTGTCCGTTTCTTCACGCCGACCAACCCGACAGTCATCGGCACGTTCAACGTCCCCGGCGGCGAGACCGCACGCGACGTGCTCACCAACGGGCTGCGCCTCTACGTCGCCACGCCCACCACGCTGCACGTCTACAACATCCAGACCACCCCGGGTGCGCCCCCGCTCATGGGCAGCATCGCCCTCCAGACCCCCTTCCCGGCGACCGGCCAGATGGGCTTGGGCGACAGCCGCGTCTTCGTCCCGACTCAGGCCGGCGTCGAGGTGATCAGCATCAACACCACCACCGGCGTCCCGACACGCAGCCAGGTGCTCGCCAAGGACGCCGACGACACCGTCATCTCCGTCGCCTCGCGATTCCTCACCGTGCCGTCGGCCGAGTTCGTCGCCATGCTCGTCCGCACGCCATCGCAGAACGGCTTCTATGACAGCTACCCGCGCGCGCATCTCTACACGCGCCGCGACTTCCCAACGCCTCGAATTCACGTCCGCTACGGCACCTGGGTCGGCCCGGGACACAGCGCCTTCGATCCGATTCCTCCCATCGATCGCGCCATCTCGATGCAGGGCTCGCTCCTCACCCCCTTCACCGACGACACGGTCTCCTTCGTCGACATCGGCAACCTCGGCTCACCCCAGGTCCTCGGCACCGTCCCGCTCGCGTCCTACGACGCCGGCGGCATCGTCGCCGGCGCCACGGGCGTCTACGCCGCCCGCGGCCTGAAGGGCGTCGCCGCCCTGGCCCGCTCCTTCAACAGCGCGCCCCAGGCTCGCTTCATCACGCGCCAGCCCTTCGTCCCGCCCTGCGCGGGCGGGACGGTGCAGCTCGCGGCCTCGTTCGCCGGCTCGCCACCCCCGTCCGTCTTCCGTTGGACCGCCCTCCACCTGCCGGATGATCCCGTCGTGGTCGATGGCGTGCAGCCCGATGGCTCGATCATCTCCGGCGCCACCACCGACACTCTCACGGTCTCCAACGTCGCCGCCGGGCCCTTGTGGTTCGCCTGCCGCGCCGAGAACGTCTGCGGCTTCGACTCCGTCTCCAGCGAGTACATCGAACTGCAACCCTGCTGCGACCCCGACTACAACCAGGACGGCAATGTCGACCAGGACGACGTGGAGTACCTCGTCAACGTCGTCGCCGGCGGCGCCAACCCCTCCGGCCGCGACCCTGACTTCAACCGCGACGGCAACGTCGATCAGGACGACATCATCACGCTGGTCGACGTGATCGCCGGCGGACCCTGCCCGTAGGCCGGCCGTCTCGGCGTGGGACGCGTGTCAAGACCTGCCCGGGACGCTCGACCCGATCGCGCGTGCGTGCGTCGCCGCAGCCCGCGAAATCGAGCGACGAGACAGCGGCAATGACCTCGATGGGATTCGAACCCATGTCCCCACCGTGAAAGGGTGGTGTCCTAGACCAGGCTAGACGACGAGGCCGGTCGCACAGGATAGGAACCCGGGGCCCGCGAATCATCCCATTCTCGCCGGTGCCCTCTCAAAACGTGGGCGATCCGCACACCGCCGATCCACGCCGCCCGGTCGCACTTCCCATCTGCGTCGCCCACCCGCACCACCACCCTGCGTCGCTAGCATCGCCGATGCCGGCCGCCCGCGCCCGCCCCTCCACCAACCCCCACGGCCCGAGCCTCGACGTTCTCGCGCCCCGCGCCGACCCGCTCGTGCTTTTCGGCGGCACGTTCGACCCGCCCCACCGCGCGCACCTGGTGGTCATCCCGCGCGCCGTCCGCCGCGCCCTCGGGCCCCGGGCCGCGGTCGTCTACGTCCCCGCCGCACGCAACCCGCTGAAGTCCGAAGGCCCAACCGCGTCAGACGCCCACCGCCTGCGGATGCTCGCCCTGGGCCTGGGGCTCAAAGCCGCCCGCGCGGGAACGCGCGCTCCGGCGCGGGCCGCGACGCCGACATCGTGCGTCTGGACGTACGAACTCGACAGCGCCGCGCGCCCGCGCCGGCAGGACGCGCCGCCGCGTCCCAGTTACACGATCGACACCGTCCGGCGGCTGCGCCGCCTCGTCGGCCCGCGCGTGCCCCTCCGCCTGCTCATTGGCGCCGACCAGGCCCGCGCGTTCCACAAGTGGCGACACGCCCGCGCGATCGTCCGCCTCGCCGAGCCCCTCGTCTTGCCCCGCGACGGCGTGGAGACTCCCGACGACCTCGCGCGCGCGATGGACACCGCCTTCTGGACGCCACGCGAACGCGCCGCCTGGGGCGATCGCCTTCTCCGGAGGCGCCCGGTCGAGGTCTCGGCGACCGCGATCCGCGCCGCGCTCCGCGGCGCGCCCCCGGACCACCGCGCCTGGCGCACGCACCCGGTGCTGCGCATGCTCACACCCCCGGTCGCGCGCTACATCGCCCGGCACGCCCTCTACGCCGTGGACGCCTCGCCCGCGCCGCCGTCCTCGCGGACGATCACGCCCGCGTCGGGCCCCGCCCCGGGCACGAAGCGCGGCACGACGCGCAGCACATCGATCGCCGCGCACTCGTCCACGTCCGCCGCCAGGCCCTGACGCGCCAGGTTCCGCCCGCCGCGGCTTGCGCGCATCGCCTCGTTCAGCCCGCCCGGCGACGCCAGCGCCCCGCGCCAGGCCATGAGCGCCACGCGCCCGGAATCCTCCGCCACCAACTGCCTCCCGGCCTCCACCAAGCGCTCGACAAACGCGCCCGCGGGCAGCACGTCGTCGAGGCTGATCTCACTTCGCGTGCCGCAGCACACGATGTGCACCGGGCGCGGGTCATTTGCCACCGCCTCGGCGACGGCCCCGAGGTTCGGAAACGCGCCGACGAGCACCCGCGCCCCGCCCCGCGCGTGCAGCAGCGCAGCGGTGCCGTTCGTCGTCGTGAATACGACCGTCGCGCCCGCGACGCGCTCCGGCGTGTACCGCCGGGGCGAGTTGTCGAGATCGAACCCGGGGATCAGCACGCCCCCGCGTTCGCCCCCGAGCACCACCCGCTCGCCCATCGCCCGCCAGCGTGTCCCCGAGGCCAGCGCGTCGTCCACCGTGAGCGCGGGCACGACCCGCGTCGCGCCCGACGCCAGCGCCGCCGCGATCGTCGCGCTTGCGCGCAGCGCGTCGATCACCACCACCGTCGCGCCCACGAGCGCGTCCGGCGACACCAGGTTCACGTGCAGATGCACCTGCAGCGGACGCTCGGTCACCACGAACTCGGGGGGCGGCGGAAGATCGGGCGCGGGCATCGTCCAGTCTATCGGCCCACCCGGCGCGGCACGCCCTTCCCATCGTCGGCGGCGACAGGAACCCGGCTTCCCCGACACCCGGTCCACGCCGACGCACGCACGCCCCCCCGAACGAAAAAGGCCCCCGATGCCGGGGGCCTTCGCACTGCGATCATGCCGCGCGGCTTACTTGTTGTTCTCGTCCTTCACCTTGAAGTCCGCGTCGATGACGTCGTCCTTGCCGCCCGCCGCGCCCCCCGCGCCGCCGCCGGACGGTGCCCCGCCCGACGCGCCGCCCGCGTTCTTCGCCGCCTCGGCCTCGTAGATCACCTTGCCCAGCTCCATGCTGGCGTTCTCGAGTTCCTTCACAGCGATGTCCAGCGCGTTCTTGTCGTCCCCCTTGATCTTGCTCTCGAGGTTCGACATCGCGCTCTCGATCTTCCCGCGCACCTCCTGCGACACCTTCCCGCCGTGCTCCTCCAGCGCCTTGCGCGTCTGGATCAGCATCGCGTCGGCCTTGTTCTTGGCGTCGATCATCTCCCGGCGCGCCTTGTCCTCCGCCGCGTGCGCCTCCGCGTCGCGCTTCATGCGGTCGATCTCGTCCTTCGACAGCCCGCCGCTGTTCGTGATCTTGATGTCCGCCTTCTTCCCGGTCCCCTTGTCGGTCGCGACGACCGTCAGGATCCCGTTGGCGTCGATCGCGAACTCCACCTCGATCTGCGGCAGGCCCCGCGGCGCGGGCGCGATGCCCTCGAGATCGAACTGCCCCAGCAGCCGGTTGTGCTGCGCGATCTCACGCTCGCCCTGGTACACCTTGATCGTCACGCTCGTCTGGTTGTCCGCCGCCGTCGAGAAGACCTCCTTCTTGCTCGTCGGCACCGTGGTGTTCCGCTCGATCAGCCGCGTCATGACCCCGCCCAGCGTCTCCACGCCCAGCGACAGGGGCGTCACGTCCAGCAGCAGGATGTCCTTGACGTCGCCCATCAGCACGCCGCCCTGGATGGCCGCCCCGATCGCGACCACCTCGTCCGGGTTCACGCTCTTGTTGGGCTCCTTGCCGAAGATCTCCTTCGCGATGGCCTGCGCCTTGGGCATGCGCGTGGAGCCGCCCACCAGCACCACCTCGTCGATCTTGTCGGTGCTCAGCTTCGCGTCCTTGAGCGCGTTCAGGCAGGGCTCCTTCAGCCGCTGGAACAGCGTGTCCGTCAGCGACTCGAACTTGCTCCGCGTCAGGCTCACCTGCAGGTGCTTGGGCCCGTTCTGGTCCGCCGTGATGAACGGCAGGTTGACCGTCGTCTCCTGCATCGTCGAGAGCTCGATCTTCGACTTCTCCGCCGCCTCCTTCAGGCGCTGCAGGGCCATCGCGTCCTTGCGGATGTCGATGCCCTCCTTCTTGCGGAACTCCTCCGCCAGGTAATCAATCACCACCTGGTCCCAGTCGTCGCCCCCCAGGTGCGTGTCGCCGTTGGTGCTCAGCACCTCGAACACCCCGTCACCGATGTCCAGGATCGACACGTCGAACGTGCCCCCGCCCAGGTCGAAGACCGCGATCTTCTGGTTCTTGCGCTTGTCAAGCCCGTACGCCAGCGCCGCCGCCGTCGGCTCGTTGATGATCCGCTCGACCTTCAGCCCCGCGATCTCGCCCGCGTCCTTCGTCGCCTGGCGCTGCGCGTCGTTGAAGTACGCCGGCACCGTGATCACCGCGCGCTCCACCTTCTCGCCCAGATAGTCCTCCGCCGTCTTCTTGAGATCCTGCAGGATGAACGCCGAAATCTGCTGCGGCGTGAACTCGCCCTGGTTCACCTTCACCTTCACAAACTCGTCCGCGCCACCCGTGAGCGCGTACGGCACCTTCGCCTCTTCGTTGCCCGCTTTCCCGTACCCCCCGGCCCCGCCCGACGACACCTCCGCGCGCCGACGACCCATGAACCGCTTGATCGAGAACACGGTGTTCCGCGGGTTCGTCACCTGCTGGTGCTTCGCCAGTTGCCCCACCAGACGCTCGCCCTTGTCCGTGAACCCCACCACCGACGGCGTGATCCGGTTGCCCGTGCTGTTCGTCAGAACCTTGGGCGAACCGCCCTCCATCACCGCCACGCACGAGTTCGTGGTGCCCAGGTCGATGCCGATGATCTTGGACATTGCGTGCCTTCCTTCCCGCCGCGGATGGTGCTGCGACCCGCGCGGCTGCTCCAGCGTAGTGCAATCCCGATGCCAGCGCCGTCCCGACGACGCGTCCGCCGCCCCGACGAAACCGCCCGGGCCGCAGCACCCCGCCCCCGTTCGACTGCCGATTTTGCAGCCTACGCCGCCAGCCGAGGGGCGCTCTCCGCCGCCGCCTGGGAATCCCGCAGCGAACGCTCGCAGATGCTCGCGAACTGCGCCTCCACCTTGTCGAACGCTTCCACCACCTTCGGGTCGAACTGCGTCCCGGCTCCCTCCCGGATGATCCGCGCCGCCTTCTCGTGCGGCATCGCCGCCTTATACACCCGCGCGGACGTCAACGCGTCGTACACGTCCGCCAGCGCCACGATCCGCGCCGCCAGCGGGATCTCCGTCCCCTTCAGCCCCGCCGGATACCCCGCCCCGTCCCACCGCTCGTGGTGCGAGTACGCCACCGACACCGCCATCTCGACCAGCGCATCCCGACCCAGCTTCCCGCGGATGGCGATCAGCGTGTCCGCGCCGATCACCGTGTGACGCTGCATCCGCGTCCGCTCCTCCGGCGTCAGCGCGCCGGGCTTCAGCAGCACCTCGTCGCAGATCCCCACCTTCCCGATGTCGTGCAGCGACGACGCCACCCGCAGGTCCTCCGCCCACGCGTCGTCGATCTCGGGGTACGACCCCCGCATCGCGCCTGCCAGGAGCGCGCAGTAGTCGGCGATCCGCTCCAGATGCCGCCCCGTGTCCGTGTCGCGACAGTCCGCCAGCTTCGCCAGCCCGAAGATCAGCGTGTTGCGCGCGTTGAGCGTCTCCCCGATCCGCACGTGCACTTCATGCTCCAGCCCGCGCCGCACCTCGTCCATCGCCCGGTCGTGCCGCCGCACCTGCCGGTACACCGCCACTCCCGTCAGCCCGAGCACGAACACGCCCGTCGCCAGCCCCAGCGTGCCCACCCCGCTCATCGCGGCCTGCGACACGCTCGCCAGCCCGCTCTCGGGCTGATGCACCAGCAGTCTCGCGTTCATCGCCGGAATGTGCTGCGCCGCCACGTAGTGCACGCCGTCGACCGAGAACCGCACCTGCCCGGGCACCGCGTACGGCTTGGACACCTCCGCCAACGCCACCGTCCGCCCGTTGCCCATCCGGAGCATCTCGGCCCCGAGATTCAGCTCCCGCAGCGACTGGTCCGTTCGGATCTCCGGATGGCACAGCACCCTGCCGTCCGGCCCGATCAGGCACGCGAACCCCCCCGCCGGCAGGTCGAGGTGCTCGATCATGTCCTGCACCTGCGACCACCGCTCCGACCCGTACTCGAGTTCGCCCTGTCCCAACCCCGCCATCGCCGCCGCGAGCGACTGGGCCGTCTCCACGTTCTTGTCGAGAATGGTCCGGGACAGCGCCCGGGATCCCTGCGCCCGCACGAATAGCACGGTGCCGGCCCACGCGATCCCCAGGATGGCCGCCTGCACGATGAGCGTCCCGGCGAGGGTTCGCCGCCACGTACCGCTCCTCACACCCGCCCCTTCCACGCGCGCCATGCGATGTGCTGGATCGACCCCCCGACCCCGGGCCCGCAGCGAATGCGGCAATCCGCCGCCCGGACGCGACGCCCGCAGCGCCCGCGCCGCCTGCGCCGCCCTGGCCCCACCGGCCCACCCCCCGCCGGCATGTATTTTCGAAGATTTCAGTTGTGGTTGAAAACTCGCCCCACGCCTACAGTCACCCGATGTCCGCCCTCGTCCCGCCGCCGTTCTCGAGCGCCGCACGCCCCGACCGCCGGTCGCGGTCCGATGCCCGCCTCGACCCCGTCCGCGACAAGGTCCTGCGGGGCGAGCGTCTCTCCCTCGCCGACGGCGACCTGCTCTACACCACGCCCGACCTGCACAGCGTGCTCGCGCTCGCCGACATCGTCCGGCGACGCCTGCACGGGACGAACGCGCATTACAACGTCAACCGCCACCTGAACTACTCGAACGTCTGTGCGCTCTCGTGCAAGTTCTGCGAGTTCTACCGCAAGAAGGACGACGCCGGCGCGTACACCCGCGACATGGACTACGTCCGCGCGGAAGCGCGCAAGGCGGTCGAGGCAGGCGCCACCGAGATCCACTCCGTCGGCGGGCTGCACCCGTACCTCCCGTTCTCGTACTACACCGACCTCATCTCCACCATCCGCGACGAGGCCGCCCGCCTCGGCAGCGACCTGCACGTCAAGGCCTTCACCGCCGTCGAGATCGTGCACCTGGCCAAGATCGCCAAGGTCTACAAGGGCGCCACCGACTTCAGCGACGCCGGGCGCCAGGCGCGCCTCGACGGCATCCGCTGGGTGCTCGAGCACCTGAAGCAGGCCGGGCTCGGCTCGCTGCCCGGCGGCGGGGCCGAGGTCTTCGACGACCGCGTCCACGACGAGGCGTACAAGGGCAAGATCCGCAGCGACGTCTGGCTCGACGTGCACCGCGTCGCGCACGAGATCGGCCTCAACACCAACGCCACCATTCTTTACGGGCACATCGAGAGCCGGCGCGAACGCCTCGTGCACATGGACATGCTCCGCACCGCCCAGGACGAAGCGCTCGGGCGACTACGAAAGTGGCAGAGTGGCACAGTGGCCGAGTGGCAGAGTGCGCCGGAATCAGAGCCCATCACGCTGACGAAGCCCGGCACGCCACTTCCCGAGAAGGTGGTCTTCGCCGCCCGGGATGCGCACCGCGCAACGCCGAATCCCGCTCCCGCGCCCGGCTACTTCCAGACCATCATCCCGCTGCCCTTCTTCCCCGATGGCTGCGATCTCGAGCACCTCCCCGGCCCCGGCGGGCTCGAGAACTACCGCACGCTCGCCATCGCCCGGCTGATGCTCGACAACTTCCCGCACGTCAAGGCATTCTGGATCATGCAGACCCTGCCGATGGCCCAGTTGATGCTCGAGAGCGGCGCCGACGACCTCGACGGCACCGTCGTGTGGTACGACATCACCCACGTCGGCGGCGCCTCCACGCACCAGGAAGTCGACGTCTGGGCGCTCCAGAAGGCCATCCGCGAGGCCGGCTTCATCCCGGTCGAGCGCGACACGCTCTACCGACGCGTGGTGCGCAACGCCGATCGCTGGCACGTGGAGGCCTGACCCGTGATCCTCGGCCGGGCGCCCGCGCCTCGTGCTTCCCCCCGCCTCGCGCGGAACGCGACCGCGCTGTGGCTGGTGCTCACCGCCGCCGCCGGGGCGGCCCTCGCGCTGGGCACGCTGCTCGGGCCTTCCGCCAACCTCATCTTCCTCGCGCTCCTCTTCTGCGGCACGTGCGGCGTGTGGATGTCCTTCGCCGGCAGGAGCGCCGATCACGAGGCCGGGTGGCTGCTCATGCTCGGCTGGGGCATCGTCGTGCAGATCGCCGGGCCCGTCGCCTTCATCGCCCCCGGGGCCTCGCTGCACGAGATCGCGATAGTTCCCGCCATGCTCACCGGCCCTGTGCTGTGGGTCGGCACCCGCTCGCGCCTCGTGCTCCTCGCCCCCGCCATCGGAGGCGCCGCCATCTACGCCCTGGGCGTGTGGGGCTTTCACCCGCTCACATGGGGCCTGGGCGTGTGGCTCGCGATCGTCTCGGCGGCGATGGGCGCCTGGGCCGCACGCGCCCGCGCGCACGAGCACCTCGTGCTCACGCGTGGGCGCTGCGGGTGTTGCCGCTACGACCTGCGCGATCTCGACAGCCCGCAATGCCCCGAATGCGGCTTCGCGCGCGGGTCGTTTCCCCCCGCCGCCTGAGCGAGCCCCACCGCGCGCACCAGCCGCACACGGATTGGGCCCCGGGACTTTGATGGGTCCACCACGCGCCCGCCCTGCGTGATCTCGACCTCGCGCTGCGCCTCCAGACGTCGGGCGGCCATGCGGGCCGGCTCCATCAGTTCGCGCCAGCCGTCGGGGCACACCGCACGGGCCGCCTCGCTCGGACAGATCGTCGCCCCCCTCGGACGCCCGCACAGCAGCATCCGGATCGCGTGCTCCAATCGCTCGTCCACGGACGGCGCGCCCCGCCTGCGACAGCGATCCGAGCAGTACCGCACGGATTCCCAGTCCCGCTCCCACTTCTTCCGCCACGAGAACTCGCGCCCGCACGACCGGCACACTTTGGTTGGCAGTTCGCCCACGCTCCCGGGTTCGCCCGGTTCACGCGACGGATTCTGCTCGCGGCGCCATCTCCTCTACGCTCCCGACGAGCACGGCATGCCCGACGACCCACCGCCCCACCCCGAGCGCCCCCCAGCGCGCCTCAGCCCCTACGCCGCGCTCGCCTCCACGAACTACCGCTTCTTCGCGGGCGGGTTCCTCCTCTCCTCGTGCGGCCTGCAGATGCACGCCACCGCCCTGGGCTGGGAGATCTACGAGCTCACGCACGATCCCTTCTACCTCGGCCTCGCTGGCCTCGCCCGCGCGCTGCCCGTCATCCTGCTCGCACTGCCCGCCGGGCACATCATCGATCACCTGTCCCGCCGGCGCGTCCTCGTCGCCACGCAGGCCGCCATGGGCGTTGCGATCGCCATCCTCGCCTTCGCCTCCGGCACCATCGAGGACAAGTCGCTCCGCCTCTGGACGATCTACGCGATGCTCGTCCTGGTGGGCGCGGCCCGATCGTTCAACGGGCCTTCCCGCGCCAGCCTGCTGCCCCTCATCGTCCGCCCGACGGACTTCTCCAACGCCGTCACCTGGAACAGCGGGATCTTCCAGTTGTCCGCCACCGTCGGGCCCGTCCTCGCCGGGCTGATGCTCGCGCGCGCGGGCGAGGCGTGGCCCGTCTACGCCTGCTCCGCCGCGGGCTGCTTTCTCTTCGCCGTCTTCGCCTCGAACATCCGCCCAATCGGCGACGACGCCTCGCCCGGACGGTTCTCGCTCCGCTCCATGACCGCCGGCGCCGGGCACGTCTGGCGCGAGAAGACGATCCTGGGCACCATCACCCTGGACCTTTTCGCCGTCCTGCTCGGCGGGGCCACCGCCCTCATGCCCGTCTACGCCAAGGACATCCTCCGCGTCGGGCCCGAGGGCCTGGGAATGCTCCGGGCCGCCCCGTACGTCGGCGCGTTCGTCATGGCGCTCGTCCTCGCGCACCGCCCGCCCTTCACCAAGTCCGGACGCGCGCTCTTTCTCTCCGTCGCCGGCTTCGGCGCATGCACCATCCTCTTCGGGTTCTGCGGCGAGTTCCCCAAAGTGCTCGCCTTCCCCGTCGCCCTGGGCGCCCTCGCCGTCGCCGGCGCCCTCGACAACATCTCCGTGGTCATCCGCCACATCCTCGTGCAGGTGCGCACGCCGAACCACCTGCGCGGGCGCGTCTCCTCGGTCAACTCCGTCTTCATCGAGAGCAGCAACGAGATCGGCGCCTTCGAGAGCGGGCTGGTCGCCAAGTTTTTCGGGCCCGTCGTCTCGGTCGTCAGCGGGGGCATCGGCACGCTCGTGGTCGTCGGCGCCATCGCCGCCGCCTTCCCCGCGCTCCGACGCCTGGGCCGCCTCGAGCTGGGCGCGCCGCACGACCCCGCGCCCGGCGAGGCCCCCGTCGCCCCGGCACCGCCGCCTACCGCGAGCCCAGCACAAAGAACGCGATCGCGCCCAGGATCAGCAGCCCCGCGATGATCGCCAGCGCGATCTTCCACGCCGAGTACGGGCGGTCGCCCTGCACCTCGCCCGTCCGCGCGTTCACCAGGAACCGGTACACCTTGCCCTTGTACCGATAGGCCGACACCCACACCGGCAGCAGCACGTACTTGAACGTCGTTTCGCGGTGCGTCGTGTGCTTCCACGAGATCCGCTGCGAATCGCCCCCGATGTCCGCGCGGATCGTCCCGTCGATCGCCGGCTCCATCAGGCGCAGCGCCAGCCCCCACCCGCTCTTCAGGTCGATCGTGTAGCACTCCGCGCGGAACCCCGCCAGGTACTCGTCCGCGTACGGCTTCACCGCCTTCGTGTCCCACGGCTCCAGCGAGTGCGTCAGTCGCTCCGGCAGCGAGCGGCTCGCCAGCACCAGCAGGTCGTCGAAGTGGTTCCGCACCCGCCCGCTCGCCGACGTCCAGCGCATCCGCCGCTCCGTCCGCCGGTTGTTCCCGCTCCCCACCGTCACGTAGTACGCGTCCCCCCGCTGCCCGCGGTACTCCGTCGTCGCCTTCGTATCAAACGTCCAGCACGGGAGGTACACCCCGCTCAACTGCTCGTCGATCAGGCTCTGCCGCTTGAGCGCGTTGGGCGCGAACCACCGCGACGAGATCCACGTGCGGAACGCGCCGACCGCCGCCTCCCGCGCCACCCCGAACGGGAGCACCCCCATCGGGCGCACCCGCGACTGGCTCTCCATCTGCGACACGATGTTCGAGCCGCAGAACGCGCACGACAGGCTCGTCGTCGTCCCCGCGACGCTCGTCTCGGCCCCGCACCCCTGGCACCGCAGCACGCGCACGTCCTCGTGCGCCGCCGCCTCCTCCAGCGACGCCAGCGTCGCGAAGAAGTCCTCCTCCGCCACCACCGCGCCTTCGTCCGGGATCTCGTTCTCCGCCTCGCAGTACGGGCACCGCAGGCTCGACGTCCCCGGCGCGAACTCCACCTTCGCCCCGCACTGGCGGCACGGGAACGCTCGCAACGAGTTTGTGGCGGCTTCGCTCAAGTGTTCACCACGCAGTGCCACGGGTGCCAGAGGACGACACATGCAGACCACGAGAGCACACGGCGTGTGATCCCATCGCCTTGAGTTCCACAATCACGGACTCATCCACAATCAGATCGACTCGGTAGCCGCGATCGAGCCGCTGGTGCTTGTACGGTACCGGGAGCGCCACCCGCCGGCAGACCCGGAGGCGTTTGCCCGCGAGCTCCCAGGCAAGGCACGCCTCGTACGAGGACTCCAGCAGCCCCGGGCCCAGAACGTGATGCACCTCGATCGCACACGCGAGAATGTCACCCGTGATGTCCTCGTGTACAAGCGCCACGCCCCGTCGCCCCCCCACCCGGCCCGCACCGTCGTACCTCCGTGCCCTCGGTGGCTCTCCGTGGTGTGCATCCCTCACGGCAGCGGCGGGGGCATCGTCGCGAACAACGCCGCCAGATCCGGCACCTCGCCCGCCTTCATCCACGACGCCATCCCCTGCTTCCACACCAGCGTCTCGCGCGTCAGCCGCCCGTCCTTCGCCATCGCCGTCAGCGCGCCGGTGTCGAACGGGCCCTGCTGCTGGTTGTTGATGCCCACCAAGAACGCCACGGGCGTCGGCAAGGGCGGCGGCGCCGCCGCGATCTGCTGCGGGCCCGCCTGCGCCGCCCCGCCCGCGACCTGCCCCATCTGCCCGGCGAGCACCTGCCCGACGCCCAGGCCCAGGATCGTCCCCGCCGCGCCCGGGTTCTTCGCCGCGTCGCGCAGCGCGTCCGCCGCCTGGAACTTCGCGTACTGGTTCACGTCCCCGATCACGCTCATGCTCGAGCGCTTGTCGAGCGCCTGCTCCACCTCCGGCGGCAGGCTGATGTTCTCGATCAGCATCGTCGACAGCTCGACCCCCAGCGTGTCGAACTCCGGCTGCATCACCCCCGCGATCCGCCCGCCCAGCGTCCGGAAGTTCCCCGCCAGGTCGAGCATCGGGATCTTCGCCTGCCCCAGCGCGTCGCCGAAGTGGCTCACGATCAGGTTCCGCAACTGCCCGGTGATCTCCTCCGTCGTGAACCGGTTGTCCGTCCCCACCACGTTGCGGATGAACGTGCCCGCGTCCTTCACGCGGATCGCGTACGTGCCGAACGCCCGCAGACGCACCGGCCCGAACTCCGGGTCGCGCACCATCACGGGGTTCATCGTCCCCCACTTCATGTCCGTGAACAGACGCGTCGAGACAAAGTACACCTCGGCCTTGAACGGGCTCTCGAAGCCGTACTTCCACCCCAGCAGCGTCGCCAGGATCGGCACGTTCTTCGTGTCCAGCGTGTACGTCCCCGGGCCCAGCACGTCCGCGATCTTCCCCTCGTTCACGAAGACCGCCTGCTGCCCCTCCCGGACGATCAGCTTCGCCCCGTTCTTGATCTCGTTCTGAAACCGCTCGAACCGGTAGCAGAGCGTGTTATTGGAATCGTCGAGAAACTCGACGATGTCAATCAGTTCCTTCTTCAGCCGATCCCAGATGCTCATGGCGGCCCTCCGGTTGCGCAACCGAGACTCTTCCGGAACCAGTTTACGCGGTTTCAGGACCTCGCACGACCCGCCGACCCCGCGCCGCCCGCGCCCGCGCGCACTCACCCGCGCGCCCGCGGCAACATCCGCCGCCGAACGTCGTTGTGCTGCTGGCCACCCTTCGCGTGGAATCGCACAGTGTCCGACCGGAGCCCTCACCCATGAACCACTCGATCATCCGCCTCACCATCGCCGGCATGCTCGCCTGCGCCGGCCTCGCCTCGGCCCAGGAAAGCACGCCCCCCGCCCAGTCGTCCGAGAAGACCTCGACCACCACAAGCACCTACACCAAGGACGGCAACACCGTCACCAAGACCTCCACCACCGTCCTGCCCAACGGCACGACCGCCTCGAGCGTCACCAGCGTCGTCAGGGACGGCGACACCACCGTTCGCAGCACGACGACCACCGGGCCCAACGGGAAGTCCGCCACCAGTTCCGCCACGCGCGTCAAGGATGGCGACACGCTCACGCGCGAGGCATCGCGCACGGGCTTCAATGGCAAGACCTCCTCCGCCAGCGGCTCGTGGACGAAGTCCGGCTCCACCGTCACCGGTCAGAACGTCGTCACCGGCCCCAACGGCAAGAGCACCACCATCAACTCGTCGTCCTCCCGCTCCGGCAACAGCCGCACCACCGATCGCAAGTTCACCTTCCCCAACGGCACGCAGGGGTCCGCCTCCACCCAGGTTGTCAAGAGCGAGGGAGCCGTCACCAAGTCCACCACCGCCGTCGGCCCCAACGGCGAACAGGCGTCGCGCTCCGCCGTCTTCACCAGGTCCGAATCGGGCGGCGTGCAGCGCGAGGTCCGCGCCAGCGGGCCGCGGGGCGGCGAGGCCTCATCCTCGACCTCCTGGAAGCGCGACGGCAACACCGTCACCAGCCAGATCTCGCGTTCGGGCTCCAAGGGCAAACCCCGCAAGTAAGACGCACGCCCCCGCGGGCGGGCGAACGGCCCGCACGCGGCCCGCGATCCCCGCCCCACGCGTCCGGTGAGCCCGCGCTCACCGCACCTGTCCGTCGCCCTCCACGATCCACCGCTGCGCAGTGAGTTCCTCGAGCCCCATCGGCCCGTACGCGTGGATGCGCGACGTGCTGATGCCGATCTCGGCCCCCAGGCCCAACTCGAACCCGTCGTTGAACCGCGTGCTCGCGTTCACCAGCACGCACGACGATCGCACCCGCGACGTGAACCACGCCGACACACGCTCGTCGCGCGTGATGACCGCCTCGGTGTGATCGCTCCCGTGCGTGCGGATGTGCTCGATCGCATCGTCCACGTCCGCGACGACGCGCACGCTCAGCACCAGGCCCAGGTGCTCGCGCCCGAAGTCCTCGGGCCCCGCCGCGACGCACCCCGGCGCGAGCGCGCACGTCCGCGCACACCCCCGCACCTCCACGCCCGCCGCCATCATCGCGCTCGCCAGGCGCGGCACGAACGCGGGCGCGACGCCCTCGTGCACCAGCACGCACTCCGCCGCGTTGCACGTCGCGGGCGCACTCGTCTTCGCGTTCAGGCACACGCGCTCGGCCATCTCGAGGTCCGCCGCACCGTCCACGTACACGTGGCACACGCCCCGCGCGTGCGCCAGCACGGGCACGCGCGCCGCCCGACGGACGAACTCGATCAGCTCGGGGCCCCCGCGCGGGATCGCAACATCGACCAGCCCCTCCAGCGACACCAGCTCGCCGACGTCTTCGCGCGTCGCACGCGCGAGCACGGCGCACGCGTCGTGCGGCAGGCCGTAGCCGTCCAGCACCGCGTGGATGAACTTCATCAGCGCCGTGTTCGATTCCCCCGCCTCGCGACCGCCCTTCAGGATGCAGGCGTTCGCGCTCTTGAAGCACAGCGCGAACGCGTCGAGCGTGACCAGCGGGCGAGACTCGTAGATGAACGCCACCACGCCCAGGGGCGTGCGCTCGCGCCGCACGCGCAGCCCGTTCGCCAGCGTGCGCCGCTCGGTCACGCGCCCCACGGGGTCGGGCATGTCCGCGACCCGCCGCAGCCCCTCCGCGCACCGCGCGATCGCCTCGGGCGTGAGCGCAAGACGCGCCAGCTTGGCCTCGGCCACGCCCGCGGCACGCGCCTCGAGCACGTCCTTGCCGTTCATCATGCAGATCAGCGGCGCCGCGGCCTCGACGCACTCGGCCACGCCCCGCAACACGCCCGACCGCGTCGCGTCGTCGAGCGTGGGCAGCCACGCCGACGCCGCTTTCGCCCGCTCCGCCGCGTCACGGATCGCGCTCATGTCGTCCCCTTCTTGCCCCGTACGAGCACCAGATCGTCGCGATGGACGATCTCCTCGCGATAGCAGTACCCGAGCACCGACTCGATCTGATCGCTCCGCACGCCGACGAGCCGGCGCGCATCGTCCGACGAGTACGCGCTCAACCCGCGCGCGATCAACTCGCCGCCCTGCGTGCGGATCGCCACCGCCGCCCCCGCCTCGAACACGCCCTCCACCCCCCGCACGCCGATCGGCAGGATGCTCGCGTGCCGATCGACCACCGCGTCGCGGCATCCGTCGTCCACCACGAGCGTGCCCCGCACCCGCGTGGCCCGCCCGAGCCAGCGGTCGCGGGCCCGGCGGGCCAGCCCGCTGGGCACGAACGCCGTCCCGATCGCCTCGCCCGCGAGCAGGCGCGTGAGCACGTCCGGCAGCGCGCCGGGCGCGATGACCACGCGCGCGCCGCACTCGGTGGCGATCTCCGCCGCGTCCAGCTTCGTCCCCATGCCGCCGGTGCCCACCCCGGACGTCCCCGTCTGCACGTGCGCCCGGGCCGCCGCGATGTCGTCCACCGTCGCGATCACCCGCGCCGGATCGCCCTGCACGCACAACCCCGGCGCGACCGAGAGCATGACGAGCGCGTCCGCCCCCACCAGCGCCGCCACCAGCGCCGCGAGGCGGTCGTTGTCCCCCACCTTGATCTCCTCGAAACTCACCGAGTCGTTCTCGTTGATGATCGGAACCACCCGCGCGTCGAGCAGCACGTCCAGCGTCCGGCGCGCGTTCAGGTGGCGCTCGCGATGGTCCAGGTCGTCCGCCGTCAGCAGCACCTGCGCGCTCCGCACCGCGTGCGTGCCGAGCGCATCATCCCACGCCCGCATGAGCAGCGGCTGCCCGACCGCCGCCGCCGCCTGCTTGCGAATGATGCTCCGGGGCATGGCGTCCAGCCCCAGCGCGCGAAACCCGCTCGCGACCGCGCCGGACGACACGACGACGACATCGCGCCCGCTCCGCGCCGCGAGCGCCAACTGGGCCGCCAGCGCCGCGACACGGGCCGTGTCGAGCACCCCTCCCGGCGCGATGACGGCGCTGCCGACCTTGACCACCACACGCCGCGCCTCGGCAAGCCCCGCCGCGCCGCTCCCGGGTTCCATGTTGGTCATACCCGTACACATTCCGACTGTGATCTCCGGCCGAACCCGAGAAAATCCCTCGACACGCGACCGAAGTCAACGGTATTCTGTCCCGCGTACGGGGATCGAGAGAGACGAGCCCCCACGCCATTCACGGACTCCGCGCCCCGAGTGCGCGGGGTTGGGTCATCGCGCGGCCGACGCCGCGGAGGGAGAGACGATCATGCGCACGTTTGTTCTCAGCACCGTTGCCGCCTGCGGGCTCGCGTCGTCGGCCCACGCCGGCATCGCCAGCGCCATCTTCGCCGAGACCGGGCCCAAGGCCGTCGCGCCGGGCATGGGCGGGCTCACGTTCACCGCCTTCGACCGCCCGTACCGCTCGGCGAACGGGCAGCACTGGATCATCACCGCGACGGTCAACACCGGCAACACCGCGACGGACGAACTGGTGATCACCGGCATGGGCGCCGCGGGCACCACGCGCGCGCAGGAGGGCGTCTCCACCCTCGGCGGCAACGTCATCCGTTCCGGGTCCATCGACACGCTCTGCTCGGTCAACGACTCGGGCGACTACGCGTTCACGGCGAACAACGGCCCGACCACCAGCACCCTCAACGACGTGATCGTCAAGGGCGTCGGCTCCGCCCTGGCCATCGCCCCCAACGCCGCCAGCAACCTCGCCCCGCCCGGGCTGGGCGGGCCGAACAACGGCACGAGCCTCACCAGCGCGAACATCGACAACGCCGGCCGCACGTCGTGGCGCACCGCCGGCATCCCCGGCGCCGCCACCGGCCAGAGCCGCGCCCTGCTCCGCCAGGACGGCACCGTCCTCGACGGACGCTCGGGCGTCACCATCCCGGGCGGTCTGCTCGCCGGGACCGAGAGCACGGTGAACGACTGGGACACCCAGGGCTACTCCGTCGCCGCGAACGGCACCAACTGGCTCGTCTACGGCGACACCAACTTCGCCACCACCACCCAGGACAACTTCCTCGCGGTGAACGGCACGGCCGTGGTGCAGGAGGGCGTCACCAGCATCGCCGGCGGCACCGCGTCGCTCATCAACGAGGCGTACATGCAGGGCGACGGTACCTGGTGGGCCCGCGGGTCCAACACCACGGGCACCGGCTCGGGCGACTGGGTCATCTTCGGCGACGCGACCGGCTCCTACGCGGTGCGCGCCATGACCGATGCGCCCATCGTTCCGGGGGCCACCGAACTCTGGGACGACACGCTCTTTGGCCAGACCTTCTTCATGGCCGCGTCGAACGACGCCGGCGACAGCGTCGTCGGCGGGGTCACCAACAACGCCGACGAAGGCCGCAACGCCGTGCTCGTCTGGCAGGGCGCCGACGGCTCCGCCTGGGCGTTCCTCCGCGAGGGCGACGCCATCGATCTCGACGGCAACGGCCTGCTCGACGACAACGCCTTCATCTCCATCTTCAACAACGACGACTGCTTCCTCGCCGGCGACACGTTCTACTTCACCGGCGACATCGTCGACGGCGCGGGCGTCGGGCTTGGCCAGGCGTTCATGTCCGTCACCGTCCCCACGCCGGGCGCCCTCGCCCTGCTGGGCCTGGGCGGGCTGTTCGCCGCCCGTCGGCGTCGCTGATCTTCTGTTTCAGGACTGACCGTCACGGGTCCCGGGCACGCGCCCGGGACCTGTTTCATTTTGCACGGCGGCCGCGCCGGCCCCCGCCGGCGGGCGCGCCGCCAATCGGTGCTGCGCCACCAGCACCACCCCGGCGCCGCTGAGCGCCAGCAGCCCGGTCACCCACTGCAAGGGCGTGAGCGCCTCGGCGAAGATCGCCCACGACGCCAGCGAAACCGTCACCGGCTGCAGCTGCACCACCGCCGTCGACACCGCCAGCCCCAGGCGCTTGATCGACAGGAAGTAGAACGTGTGCCCCAGCCCGATCCCCACGATCGCGCTCAGCACGAGCAGCCAGAACTTCCCGGGCCCCAGCGACAGCGCCGACAGCCCCGCGTCCCACGCGCCGGTCTTGAGATCGTGCCCGAAGGCGAGCATCAGCGCGACGAGCGCGACGCCGGTGAGCTGGTTCACCGCCGCGAACGCCACCAGCGGGCCGATGCCCATCATGGTGCGCCGCACGCTGAGCGCATAGCACGCGTAGAACAGCCCGGCGCCGATCGCCATCGCCACGCCGACGCCCGACCCGCCCCCCAGCCCGCCCGGCTCCAGCGCCACCGTCGCCAGCGTGCCCCCCAGCACCATCGCAATGCCGATGAGAAACCAGCGCGAGCGGATCACCCGGCGCTCGGCCGGAAACAGCAGCGCCGCACCCGTGAACAGGAACACGATCTGCAGGCGCATGCTGAACGTCATCAGCCCCGGCTCGACGTAGTACGGCGCCAGCCCGAACAGCACCTGCCCGGGCACGTTCCAGATGCTCGGCATCATCGCCGCGCGCCACAGGCCCTTCGGCAGCGTTCCCCGCCGCCACCCCAGCAGCAGCACCGGAAGCCACAGCAGCGCCGACACCCCGTACCGCCACCCGTTGGCGGTCCACGCGTCGACGTCCTTCGTCAGAAACCGCAGGAACAGCGGGATGCTTGTCCACCCGGCCAGCGTCGAGACGATCGTGACGACGCCCAGCAGCCTTCCCGACGGCGGCGGGGCTCCCGCGTCGGCTTGCGTGTGGGCGTCCGGGTGCGGCCCGGTGTGCGAACGTCCGTCAGACATCCATGCCGACCCTCACGCGGGCGCGCTCCGTGCCCGCCGGCCTTCCGGTGGGGGTGGTGAAGTGGAGCGGAGGAGAGTCGAACTCCCGACCCCATGCTTGCAAAGCATGTGCTCTACCAACTGAGCTACCGCCCCGTGCGTCCGGGAGGTCCCGGGACGCGAAGAGCGTAGGAACCCCAGCGCCGCGCACGCGCGGCCGCCGTAGACTCGGGGCCTATCGCCGCGTGCCGGTGCTCGCGCGCCGCCCGGCCTGGAGGACACCCATGCTTCGTCGTGCCGCCGCGCTCGTGTTCCTCGCCGCACTCCCACCGGCGGCCCTCGCGCAGCTCGGGCCGCCCGTTCCTGAACAGCCCGCCGACACCGGCGGCGCCCCCGCCCGCGCCTCCGACGCCCGCGCGTCCGACGACCCGGCCCCGCAGGACGCCTCCCCGCGCCCCGACATCCAGGCCACCCTTAAGCTCGACGTCGAGCACGACTTCTCCGCCGACTTCGACGAGGCCCCGGGCAGCGTCGACGTCACACGCCTCCGCGCCGACATGGAGGTCGCGATCCCGCTCGAGGGCGGACGCGCGTTCACGATCTCGCTCACGAACGAGTACTCCGCGTACTCGTTCGACGACGCCACGGGCTTCGTCTCGGGCGTCAGCGAGCCCTGGGACGACGTGCTCGACCACCAGATCGCGCTGGGGTATCGCACGCGCCTGGGCGAACGCTGGGGCCTGTTCGTCGGCGGGAGCGCCCAGGCGTCGTACGAGATCGGCGCCACCTTCGGCGATTCGCTCACCTACGCCGTCCGCGGCGGGCTGTCGTACGCCGTCAACGAACGCACCCGCGTCGGGCTCGGCGTCGCGGTCGTGTCGCGCCTCGAGGACAGCGCGTTCGTCATCCCGTTCCCCATCATCGAGTGGCAGTTCGCCGATCGCTGGACCCTGCGCACCACCGGGGCCTCGCGCGGCGCGCTGCTGTCACTCGCGTTCCAGGCCACCGACAACCTTGAACTCTCCCTGGGCGCGGGCATCCGCGGGCGCGAGTTCCGCCTCGAGGACGACGGCCCCGTGCCCGACGGCGTCGGCAGCGAGCTGGGCGTGCCCGTGCTCGTCGCCGCCCGCTGGAACATCACGCCGCAGATCACCCTCGTCGCCGAGGCCGGCGCGTTCGTCTACCGCAACTACACCCTCGACGACGCCAACGGCAACGAACTCGCCGACATCGACACCGACATCGCGCCCGCCGCCCGCGTCGGCGTGTCGTTCAACTTCTGATCGCGTCCGCGCCCGATTCACCGCGCCTCGGGCGCGTCCGCGGGGCGCTCCGCCCACGCCGGCAGCCGCCCGATCGGCGGCGCGTCGATCAGCCGCGCGCCCCGCAGCACCGGCGGGTCGATCGGCCGATCGCCCTTCACGGGCGTCGCCGCCAGCGCCAGGATCGTGTCCGCTCCCCACACCGCCCGCCCGAACGCCGTGTACTGCCCGTCCAGCCTCGCCGTGCCCGCGCGGCTCAGGCACACGAACACCTGCGACCCGTTCGTGTTCGGGTCCGCGTCACGCGCCATCGACAGCACCCCGAACTCGTGACGCAGCCCCGACGCCTCCAGGTCGATCGCGTACCCGGGCGTCCCCGAGCCCTCGCCCGTCGGATCGCCCACCTGCACGACGAACGGCTCGCCCGTCCGCGTCCGCGGCACCACGCGATGAAAGACCACGTCGGTGTAGAACCCGCCCTCCACCAGGCGCATGAAGTTCTGCACCGTGTTCGGCGCTTCGTCGGGACGCAGCCGGAACTCGATCGTTCCCAGCGATGTCTCGAACACCACGTGCCGATCCACCCACGCGCACACGCCCGTGAACGCCGGCGGGTCGGGCGTGTACACGATCTCCCCCGCCCGCGGCTCGAACGTCTCGCGCCCCGTCACCGGGTCCACGTAGTACGCCTTCCCATCCGCGCGGCTGTACAGCATCGCGCGCCTCGGGCTGCGCATCGGCGCCACCACCACCGACGACCCCACCGGCACGTCCCCCACCACCAACTGCGCATACCGCACCGGCGCGCCCGGGTCGCCCCAGATCGACGGGAACAGCACCGCCAGGTTCACCGGGCCCGCCTCCACCGCGCTGCGCACCGGCGCGGGCCGCTCCACCACGTCCGCCGGATCGCGGTGCACGCTCCGCGCATCGTGCAGCTCGACGTACGCCTCAGACCCCGCCAGCCCCTCGGGGATGTGCACCTGCATGGGGATCGGCCGCCCAACGCCGTAGTACGTGCGATCCGGCGTGAGCTGCGCACGGACGCACGCCGACGCGACGCACACGCACGCGATCGACCCGAGCACCTTGGCCAGTCTCATGCGCCGATGATACCTGCCGGCGGCGTGCGATGGTCGCACGTGCGAAGGCCAGATCGGTCATCGCCCATCGACGCAGTTCCCCGGCGGCTCATCCCGGGCCGGTGGCAGACACCCGGTCAAAGCGCGTCCAGGCCTGGTCGACCGCGCGCGGCGCCTCGGGATCGTTCTTGTCCTCGGGCAGATCTTCCGCGAGCGCCCGGTTCGAGTCGTTGAACCAGTGCACCGTCAGATCGGCGCGGAAGAAGTTGACGCCCACCCGGTGGTTGTAGTCGGTCCGCACGCGCATCCCGTCCGCGATCAGCGCGGAACGGGCGGGATCGATCATGAACAACTTGGTCGTCATCTGCGAGCCCGAAGACGGCCGCGCCGGCCCGCCACCCCGGTAGTGGTAGTTGCAGACGATCTCGCCGATCCCCTCGTTCCAGAGGTTCGCGTACTCGGAATACGGGCTGTCGCCGAAGTGCGACGGGCAGTAGAACACCTTGGGCGCGCTCACATACCCCGTCTGGAACAGCACGCCCAGCCCGTCCCACGGGGCCGCCGGATCCTCGCTCGTCGGGAGGCGCACCGTCACCATCTCGTGCGGACGGTCCGACCCGCGCTGGCGCGGATCATCACTGATGAAGACGCTCGGAGGCAGGTACCCGCGGAAGTCGTCGGCGTACATCAGCACGCCCAGGCCGATCTGGCGGATGTTCGACTGGCACACCACCCGGCGCGCTGTCTCGTTCACCTTGGCGAACGACGGGAGCAGGATGCTGATCAGGACGGCGATCACCGCCATGGAAACGAGCACGTCCAGAAGACTGAAGCCGGCGCGCATCCGCCCCGGTCCGCTCCTCAGGAGTTTCTCGCGCGAGCCACGGACTGTGGTCGTCGCATTCATATCTTCCTACACCCCTAGCCTGATCCTTAAACGATATCGGCCGGCGGTCGGGCACGCAAGGGTTTTCTCGTCGCTTCGCCCCAGCAGTTTCAGGTGGTATCACCGGATTTTGCGTTTGTGTTCCGGACGGGTAGAACTCGGGTCGTCTTCGTACAGAAGTACAGATCGCCGATTGCGCTGGCGTACGGGT
Source organism: Planctomycetota bacterium (assembly GCA_033763975.1). Classification (NCBI taxonomy): domain Bacteria; kingdom Pseudomonadati; phylum Planctomycetota; species Planctomycetota bacterium. The sequence goes on along the minus strand of JANRJM010000009.1, from coordinate 129,710 downwards.
GCCGGTGAAAGTACACTCACCGCGAAGCATCCCTTGGCCGCGTCACGACGTATAGACGCCCGGCGCGGCCTGAGTGTTCGGACCGCGTCGGTCCGTCGCCGGCGCTTCCGGAGCGCTGGAGTCTCGGCGGGATCGGGAGTTGGTAGATGGAGGCACGCCAAGGTCAGCCCGGAGATGGCGAGAGCCCGGAGCACGCCGGCGCAGACACTGTGCTGATGCGCGCTGTCGCCTCGAACGACGAGGCCGCCATCGCCGAGCTCTACGACCGCTTCGGCTCCCTCGTCTTTCGCATGGCCATTCAGGCCCTGCCGAGCCGCATGGAAGCCGAAGACGCCGTGCAGGAGGTCTTTGTTCGGCTCTGGCGCACCGCGGGCCGGTACGACGAGTCCCGATCGGCGCTCGTGACGTGGGTGATGCTCATCGCCCGCAGGCACCTGGTCGACAAGCTCCGTCGCTCGCGGGCCCGGGTCCGGGCGACCAGCCTCGACCAGCCGCAGATTCCCGCGGCGGAAGCGACGAAATCTCCGAGCAAAATCGATCAGGACGAGCGTCTGCAGAGCCTGATGAAGCGTATCGACGCGCTCCCCGAACTGCAGCGGACGGTCGTCACAAGGGCATACCTGGGCGGGCAGACGCTGCGGCAGATCGGGGAAGAACTCAACACACCGCTCGGGACGATCAAGTCCGCCCTGAGCAGAGCACTAGTCCGGTTGCGGGAACGGTCGGGGGAGGAGTTCGCGGCATGAACATTCAGGAACTGCTCGAAAACGCCCACCTCGATGCGCTCGGCCTCCTCGACCCCGAGGAGCGGGCCGCGTTCGACTTGGCGTTCCTTCGGGCGCCCGAGGGCGTGAAAGCGCACGTCCGGGCCGAGCAGGCTCGCGTGGCGGTCTCGCCCGCGCTGCTGGCCGACGCGTCGCCCCCGCCCGCGCTGCGCGAGAAGGTGCTCGCCGGCGTCCGGGCCGCCATGCTCGAGGCCGAGGTCCGCGCGGTCGAGGACGAGCCGCTGGTCTCGCGCCGGCGCGTCGCGCCCTGGTGGCGTCCGACGGCGATCGGCATGCTGACCGCCGCCGCCCTTCTGGGCGCCGCGTTCGTGAGCGTCTACTTTGAGAACGCGAAGCTCCGCCAGGAGGTCGCGAGCAGCGCGGTGATGAACGATCTCATGGGCATGCGCCTGGGCGCGGGCGTGCTCGACGACACCCTCTTCTCCCCCGACACCCGGCGCATCGTCTTCGAGGCCACCGACCAGGCCCGCACCGCCGAGTTCCCCGGTCGGGCGGCGGTGTACGTCAACCCCCGCTGGGAGGACGCCCGGTTCTTCTGCGCGGACCTGCCGACCGCGCCCGGCGCGTCGTACCGCCTGGTCACGCTCACCGCCGACAACCGCATCGCCGGCGAAGTCGCCGAACTCCCCGCCGAGAAGGCGATCACCACGCGCGGGCTGGGCGAACTGGCGTCGGGCACGCGCCTGGCGATCATCCGCGTTGGCGAGGGCGGGGTCTTCGACGCCGCCGCCGACATCTTGCTCATCGCCACCGTCTGAGCCCGCCTGGCGGGCGCGTCAGCGCGGGTTCACCCAGTGGGCCTCGTCGAGGACCGACGCCAGCGTCGAGTCGTGCTCGAAGCTCGACTTCGCGTGCGCCAGCTTCTTCCACACCAGCAGGCCCAGCACAAGGCTGAACAGCGTCCCGCCCGCCATCATCCCGCCCGCGACCACGGTGCGCGAGTGGTCCACGGGGCTGTCGTCGGCCTTCGCCGGCATCGGGATGATCGTGGAGCCCCCGTCGATCCGGCGCTGCTGCGCACCGTTCGCGTAGCTCGCGAGCGACGCCGAGAACGCCTCGAGGATCCGGCGCGTCCGGTCCTGCCCTTCGCCCCGCAGCGTCACCTTGATCTCGTCGTCCACCATGCTGTCGGCGTGCACGGACGTCGTGATGAGCCCCGACACCGCCGCCGGCGTTCCCAGCGCCGAGAGCCCCTGGCGCACGAACCGGTCCGACGCCGCGTGGTGGAACATCGGGTCGTTCAGCATGTCGTAGTGGAAGCGGCGCCACTCCTCCAGTTCGGCCTCGTTCAGCTCGCGCCCGCGTCCGTCGGCCTTCAGCGTCACCTCCGCGACGTACTGCCCGGGCGACACCTCGCGCGCCAGCGCCCAGCTCAGCCCCGCGAGGATCGACAGCGCCGCCACCGAGCACAGCGTCACCACGCCCGCGCGGGTGCGGGCCCGCGCCTTGGCGACCCGCTTCTCGCCCTCGATGATGCGCTGGCGAGCCGCCGCCAGCTCCGCCCGCTGCTGCAGCAGTTGATCGACCTGCTCCATCCGCTTGGAGATCGCCTCGCTGGCCTTGCGCACCTTCTGCAACTGGCGGCGGACCGCGAGGCGGTAGTTGTGCAGACGCCGCCGGCGCGTCTCGAGGAACGTGTCGTTCCGCGCGGGCATCCGCTCCATCGCCTGCTGCGCGAGCAGCGCCTCGCTCTGCACCTGCTTGAACCGGGCCGTCAGCTCCGCCAGTCGCTTCTCCAGGTCCGCGTTCGCGCTCTTGAGCGACGACACCTGCGTCTCGACCTCCGACGCGCGTCGTGCGGCGTCCTCCGCCCGCACCGACTCGCCCTTGTTGCGCCCCTGCGCGAGCGCCAACTGACGCATCAGGTCCTCGTTCGTCGCCCGCTCCTGCTCCAGTTCTGCGCGCAGTTCCGCGGCTTCCTGCCCGAGGTCGCCCGCCCGGCGCAGGTTCTGCTGCGCGGCGCTGAGCGAGGCGTCCAGCTCCGTCCGAAGCCGCGCAACCTCGCCCTCCCGCTCCGCCAGGCGCTTGCGCGACTCGGCGAGCACCTTCTCCTGATGCCCGAGTCGCGCCGCCAGGGCCGAGAGCTCGCCCGCGCGTTCCTCGAGGTCGGCCCGGGCCTTGTCGCTCGCTTCCGTCGCGCGCGCCCGCTCCTCCTCGTGCTCGCGCAGCGCCCGCTCGAGCGCCTCGCGGCGCTCCTCGTGCTCCCGGCGCGCCTGCGCGAACTCGGCCTGCTGCTCGCGCAGCCGCTCGTCCTGCGCGCGCAGCTGCGCGTCGCGCTCGGCCACCGCCTTGTGCTTCGCCACCAGTTCGACCTGCAGCGCCTCGCGCTGGCGATGCAGTTCCTTCAGGCTCTCTAGCCCGGTCTGGAAGTCGGCCAGCACGCGCATGATGTCGCCCTGCGCCGCCGCTTCTTGCAGGTTGCGCGGCTCGAAGGCCGGTGCATTCCCGTGCTCGTTCACATGGTCCAGGTTGTCGTCGGTCGGGCTCGTCATGTCTCTCGGCTCCGATAACGCGACTGCGGGCGCGCGCCCCCGGGAGGGTCGTTCGGGAGCATCGGCCCGGTTCCCGCCCGGCTGAACTCGGACCACACCGCGCAGCGAACAATCCGCGCGGCCTACCGTATAAATCACGTAGACGCGTCCATTCCCCGGTACCCACCGCAGCAGGAGACCCCGATCATGAAGTGCGCTTGCAGCACCGGCCTCGCCAGCACCGCCGCCGTCGTTCTCGGATTGGGCGCCCTGGGCTTCGGCGGGTACAACCTCGCCACCACCGGCTGCGTCCTGGGCAACTGCTCCACCGACGCCGCGGTCACCGCCGTCGCCGCCCCGGCCGAGTCCGGCTGCGCCCTGTGCGACGATCACGGGGACTCGGTCTCCACGGTCGCGAACACCGCCGCGCACGGCTCGTGCTCCGCCGACAAGGCCGCCTCCTGCGGCGACCACGAGAAGGCCGGCTGCGATAGCGAGAAGTCCGGCTGCGACTCGCACGAGGGCGAGATGCAGGACACCGTCGACGCCACCGTCGCCGAGGCCCCGGCCAAGCAGCCCGCCTGATCGGCCGCCCGCAACCAACACCAGACGCGCGCCTCGCCGCATGGTCCGCGCGCGGGCTATCACTTCGGGCATGACGCGCCTGGATCTCCGCTGCGATCCGCTCCGACTCGAGGTTGACCCCGCGCTCGGCGGCGCCGTCACCGGACTGTGGCTCTGCCCCGACGGCGCCCGCCCCACGCCGCTGCTCCGCCCTACCCCCGGTTTCGCATCGCACTTCGACAACACCGCCTGCTACCTGCTCGCCCCGTGGGTGAACCGTCTGCCCGGCGGCGTGCTGGACTGGCGGGGCGAACGCCACGTGCTCCGCGCCAACTGGCCCGACCCCAGCGCGATCCACGGCGACGTGCACTCGCGCCCCTGGCGCATCCTCGACCGCTCGCCCGTGTCGGCTCACCTGGGGATCGAGGCCCGCGACGCGAGCGCGCGCAACTGGCCCTGGGCGTACGGGGCGCGCGTGCGCTACGAGCTCGGGCCCGACTTCCTCGAATGCGCGCTCGAGGTGCGCAACCTCGACACGCGCCCGATGCCCGCGGGGCTGGGCTTTCACCCGTACTTCCAGCGTGCGCTCTGGCACGCCAGCGAGTGCCCCCGCGTCACGCTCGCGTGCACCGGGCGGTACCCGCTGCGGGCGTGCATCCCCACCGGCCCGGCACGCGACGACGAACTCTGCCGCGCCCTGCGCGCGGGGGCTCTGATCGACGACCTCGTCGCGCGTGCGGACGGGCTCGACGACGTCTTTGCCGGGTTCGACGGGAAGGCCGAGATCCTCTGGCCCGCGAGCGGCGTGCGCGCGTCGTTCGCCTGCTCGGACGCGTTCGGGCACGCGGTGATCTACGCGCCCCGCCACAGCGCAGGCCCATCAACCTTTTTCACGCTGGAGCCGGTTTCGACCACGACCAACGCGGCGGCTCTGGAAGCGGCAGGCGTCCCGGGCACCGGCCTGCGCACCCTCGCGCCGGGCGAAGCCCTCCGCGCGACATGGCGCCTGACGATCGCCCGCGTCTAGCACGCCCCGGGCACGACCACGCAGCGCGCGGGACGCGCGAACAATCACCCGCGTGCCCACCTTCCTGCTCAAGACCGAGCCCGGCGAGTATTCGTACGACGACCTCGTGCGAGAGAAGCGCTGCGCGTGGACGGGCGTTACCAACGCCGCGGCCCGCATCGCGCTGCGCGCCATGAAGAAGGGCGACGAGGCGTTCATCTACCACACGGGGGAGGAGAAGGCGATCGTCGGGCTCGCGACCGTCGTGCGCGGGGCGTACGAAGATCCGGACGAGCCGGGCCTCAACGGCAAGGGCGAGATCGCCGCGCCCGTGGTCGACCTCGCCCCCGCCCGGCGGGCGGCTTCGCCCGTCACGCTCGCGCAGATGAAGGGCGACCCGCGGTTCGCGGCGTTTGCGCTGGTGCGCCAGGGGCGTCTGAGCGCGATGCCCGTGCCCCCGGAACTCGACGCGGTGATTCGCTCGCTCGCGGGGCTGGAAGCCGCTCGCGGGGCAGCGCGCCACTAGCGCGGGCGCCCGCCCCCCAGGGGCGTGATCTCCCGCAGGCGGGCGATGTCGTCGTACGCCGGCACGGCGCAGGTGTCGTTGTAATATTCCATGATCCACGTCAGGTGCCCGGCGTCGTGCAGGCGGGAGAACCGCTTTACCGCCTCTGCCAGGTATCGCGACCCGGCGTGCTCGTGCAGCTCGCGCACCGCCAGGCGGGCGGCCTCCGGGCCAACCGCCGAGCGGTACGGGCGCACGCTCGTCATCGCGTCGAACGAGTCGATCACCGCGAAGAACGCCGCTGCGAGCGGAACCCCGTCGCCCGACAACCCGTCCGGATACCCCCGCCCGTCGATCCGCTCGTGATGATGGCGGACCAGTTGCAGCAGCACCGGATCGGTCTCGCCCATCGCCACGAGCCGCTCGTGCCCGCGTGCGGCGTGGGTGCGCATGAGCGCGAACTCCTCGCCCGTCAGCGGGCCGGGCTTGCGGAGGATCTCGTCGGGGATGTCGATCTTGCCGATGTCGTGCAACGCCGCGGCGTACGACAGGCGGTCCACCTGGTCGTGGTCCAGACCCGCGTCATCCGCCAGCGCACGGGTGTACAGCACCACGCGCCACGTGTGCGCGGCGGTGGAGAAGTCCTTCGCCTCCAGCGCGCTCACCATCTCGCTCACGAGTGCGGGTTTCACGACGCTGGCACGTCCGTGGGTGCTCGCCGCGCCCCGATCTCGGTCAGCACGTCGGCCTGGTGGTCGGCGTGATAACTGGAGCGGACGAGCGGGCCGCTCTCCACGACCTTGAAGCCCCGCGCGAGCCCTTCGCGCTTGAACATCGCGAACGCGTCGGGGTGCACCCAGCGGTCGATGGGCAGGTGGTTGCGCGTCGGCTGGAGGTACTGGCCGATGGTGAGGATGTCGCAGGAGTTCCGAAGTTCCGGCGTGGCCGCGTGGCTGAGCGGCGGAGTGCCCGCGTGAGGCGTTTCATCGCCGCTCTTCGCTTTGACACTTTGCCACTTCGCCGCTTGACCACTTCCCGCTTGACCACGTTCCGCTTGGCCGCTTCTGGCCGCGCTCGTGCCCTCGCGCACCTCGTCCATCAGCGCGAGGACTTCCTCGTCATGCTCGCCGATGCCGACCATGATGCCGGTCTTGGCGACCATGCCGGCCTGCTTCACGCGTCGCAGCAGTTCGAGCGAGCGGTCGAACTTCGCGCTGGGGCGCACCGCCGGGTACATCCGGCGCACGGTCTCGAGGTTGTGGTTGATGATGTGCGGGCGGGCGTCGATGACCATCTGGAGGGCCGCGGCGTCGCCCTCGAAGTCCGGGATCAGCACCTCGATGCTCATGTCCGGGCAGGCCTCGCGCGTCCGCAGGATCGTCTCGGCCCAGATCGACGCCCCGCCGTCGGGGAGTTCGTCGCGGTTCACGCTGGTGATGACGACGTGCTTGAGCGCCATGAGGCGCAGCGACTCGGCGACGCGCCGGGGCTCGTCCTTGTCGACGGTGCCGGGGCGCCCCGTCTTGACGTTGCAGAACCCGCACGCGCGCGTGCACGTGTCGCCCAGGATCATGATCGTCGCGACGCCCCGCGCCCAGCACTCGCCCATGTTCGGGCAGCCGGCCTCTTCGCACACCGTGTGCAGGCGGTGCTCGGTCATGATGGACTTGAGGCGCGTGTACCCGGGCCCGCCGGGAACCTTGGCGCGCAGCCAGTCGGGCTTGCGCTTGACGGCGAGCGTCTGCGGGCCCTCGCGGTTATTCAGGACCATCCCCGAGAGGCTCAGGCGCGGCGGATCGATCGTCTTGAGCGGATCGCCCCCGAGCGGGCGCGGGTGGCGGGGCGCCGGCGCGGTGGCGCCGGGCGTCGGGGCGGGGGGCATGCCGGACATGAGCGAGTCTAGGAACGCGCAAACCTTGTCTCGCGGGGCGTCGTAGGCAGGGCTCGCCAGCGGCGCGGAGGCCACGCGAGGGAAAAAGCGCGAACGCGTTGAATGCGGGCCCGCTCCCCGGTCGATCGGTACGGTCCGGGAACTACTATTGGGACGAACTTCCCGTTCGGGTTCGAGCCGGGTCGGGGACGGGGTGAAAAGGAGCGCACGTGCAGGATCGAGCATTCGAACGTGGACGGGGCGTGGCCACGAGCCGGGCCGGGGTCGCGATGCTGCTCGCCGCGGGCGGCGTGTGGGCCGCGTGCGGCGCTGGCGGGTGTTCGAAAAAGTCGTTCCTCGACCCCAGCGTGGACGGGAGCGGGCGCTGGGGACGCACGCCCGTGTCGATGCCGATCCTCACGCGGATCGCGGCGATCGAGGAGGAGGCCGGCGACATCGTCGAGTTCTCCGACCCGCAGCCGGGCGACCTGGTTCCGCTGCCGACGCAGTACCGCCTCGGGCAGGGCGACGCGCTGCGCATCACCCTGTACGACCTGATCGAGGCCAACCGCGCCGAGGTGTACGAGGTCGAGGTCGACGCGCGCGGCGTGATCGAACTCCCCCAGCTCGGGCGCATCTCCGTCGGCGGGAAGACGACCGAAGAGACCGTCGGCGTGGTGCAGGAGGCGATGAAGCGCTTCGTGACCAACCCGCTCGCGTCGGTCGTCGCCGTCGCCCAGCGCCAGCAGACGTTCAACCTCATCGGCGCGGTGGATCGCCCCGGGCCGTACTTCGTCCCCCGCGCCAACTACCGCCTGCTCGAGGCGATCTCCGCCGGCGGGCGGTACGACAACACCGCCGACTACGTCTACGTGATCCGCGAGGTCAGCCTCACGCCCCAGGGCGCGGGCGACGCGTCGTCGCCCGATGCCCCCGACCGTCCGCGTGCGGCACCGGAAGACCTGCTGAAGGTGATCGACGACCTGGCGCCCCCGGCGCCCGCCACGCCGCCCCCTTCCCCGGGCGCGCACTCGGCGCAGCCGGCGGCGTTCATCGCCCAGCCCGACGGGACGCCTTCGAACACCGGGCGCGCACCCGTCGTGGACCTTCCGGAAGAGGGGCGTACGAGGACGGCGCCCGACCAGAACGATGCGACCCCGGGCACGACCCGCTGGGTGTTCCTGAACGGCAAGTGGACGCAGGTGGCGACCCAGCGTCCGCAGGGTGCGGCGGGCGATTCGCTGCCCGAGGCCGAGCAGGACCTCGTGACGCAGCGCGTGATCCGCGTGCCCATCAAGGACCTCGAGGCCGGCAAGCAGTCGGTGAACATCGTGATCCGCCCGGGCGACGTGGTGCGCGTGCCCACCCCGCCTTTCGGCACGATCTACGTCGGCGGGCAGATCCAGCGTCCGGGCACGTACTCGCTGCCCAGCACGGGCGGGCTGACGCTGCAACGCCTCGTCCACGCGGCGGGCGGCTACGCGGGCATCGCCGTCCCCTCGCGCATCGATCTCACGCGGGTGGTCGGCAAGGACCGGGAAGCCACGATCATGCTCGACGGGGCGGCGATCGCGAACCGGACGCAGCCGGACGTCTATCTGAAGCCGAACGACTCCGTGGTTGTGGGAACGACGTTCTGGGCCCTCCCGCTGGCGATCTTCCGGAACGGGCTGCGGATGAGCTACGGGTTCGGGTTTGTGCTGGACCGCAACATCAGCAACGACCTGCTGGGCCCGCCGCCCGTCAATCAGTTCGGGCAGTAACGACGGTCGGGCGGGAATCGGTGAAGTTGGCGGCGAACCGGGCTGCATCCCGGTCGTAGGGAGGTTCTTCGACGGATCGGGTGGGTGGACGGGGTGTGCCGTGTCGAGTGCGAGCGCGTCAGGACGGGTCGTGGGTGTCGGCGCGGAGGGGCAATCTCCGTGGCAGGTCCTCCCATGGCGTGTCTGGACCCAACTGGGCCTCCTGCTGATCGCGTTCGTCGCGCTCTTTCATGACTGGCTGTGGACGCAGATCCAGTTCAGCAAGCTCGAGATCGAGGACTGGGGACACGCGTTCGTCGTGCCGATCATCAGCGGGGCGATGCTGTGGCAGCGCCGGGCCGAGATCGCGCGGACGCCGATCCGGACGTTCTGGCCCGGGGCGCTCCCCCTCGTGCTGGGCGTGGCGTGCTACTTCTTCTTCGTCGTGGGGATCTCCAACCACATGCTCCAGGGATTCGCGATGATCCTGTCCGTGGCGGGGGTGGCGCTGCTGGCGGGCGGGCCCGCGATGTTCCGCCACCTGTTCCTGCCCATCGCGTTCCTGGTCTTCGCGGTCAAGATCTCGCCCCAGATCATGACCAAGGTGACGTTCCCGCTGCAGTTGCTCGCGTCCGACGGGGCGTACGTGCTGCTCCGTCTCATCGGGTCGCCGGGCGACTGGTTCTTCGCCGACGTGCGGGGCAACGTGCTCGAGATCGAGTACGCCGGGCGGACGATCCCGCTGAACGTCGCCGAGGCCTGCTCGGGCATGCGGATGGTGATCGCGTTCCTCGCCCTCGCCGCGGCGGTGGCGATCTTCGCCTGCCGCCACTGGTGGCAGCGCATCGCCCTGCTGCTGCTCGCCGTGCCCGTCGCGCTGCTGATGAACATCGTGCGCGTCGCGGTGCTGGGGCTGGCCTCGCTGTGGGACATGAACCTGGCCTCGGGCAACGCCCACATGCTCATCGGCACGCTGCTGCTCGTGCCCGGCATGTTCCTCTTCCTCGCGGTGGTCTGGGCCCTGCAGAAGGTCGTCTCCGACGACGGCGAGGCCCGGGCATGAAGTCCTGGGGCATCAGCGCTGGGGTGGTGGCGGCGGCGGCGATCCTCCTCGCCGGCGCGGCCGGGCTGGGCTCGGTCAAGCGCCACTTCAAGATCGTCCTGCGCAAAGAGGCCATCTATCCCGAGGGCGGACGCCTGCTCGCCTCGCTCCCCACCGAGACGCCCTCGTGGGTGCGCATCGGCAGCGACCACCTGGAGCCCCCCGAGGTCGTCGAGACGCTCGGCACCCGCAACTACGTGACGCGCACGTACATCGAGAAGGCGCCCAAGGACCCGACGCGTCCGATCCGCCTGACCTTCCACGCCGCGTACTACACCGGCATGATCGACACCGTCCCGCACGTGCCGGACCGGTGCTTCGTGGGCGGGGGCATGCAGATCGGCGAGATCGTGGGCGATCTGCCGCTGAACTTCAGCGAGGAGTGGTGGCGCGAGGACCCGGACGTGCCCGAGCACCTGAAGGGGCGCATCTTCCGCGTCCGCACGAGCGACGGGCAGTACCCGCGCCTGCCGCGCGACCCGCGATCGATCCGCCTGCGCACCATGCAGTTCCTCGACGCGCAGCAGCGCCCGTTCTACGCGGGGTACTTCTTCATCGCCAACGGCGGGACCGTGAGCCGCGCCGAGGAAGTGCGCCTGCTCGCCTTCGACCTCAACAGCACCTACGCGTTCTACCTCAAGGTACAGGTGACGTCGCAGGACGTCGAGAGCGGTGAAGACCTGGCCGCGGCCGGGGGCGTGCTGATCGGCGAGATGCTCGGGGATATCGCGCGGTGCGCGCCCGACTGGGTCGAAGTGGAGACCGGACGCTACCCGCCCCGTGCGGACGGCGTCGCGGGCGGATCGTGAGGCGCGCTCGCGCCGGGGAGTGAGTTCATGGCCGGAGCAAAGGTCAACACGAAGTTCGTCTTCATTCTCGGCGCCGGGCTGGTGGCCGTGCTGGGCGGGTTGCTCGGGGCGGCGTACCTCGTGCTCTACAACACCGCCGGCGAACTGGTGCAGAAGGGCGACCGCGCGATGGCCTCGCAGGACTACCGCGAGGCCGCCACGTACTACTCCAAGGCCTGCGACCGCGAGAAGACCAACGCGGAGTACTTCCGCAAGTGGCGCTCGAGCATCGCGGCCCAGACGCCCGACACGCCCGTGAAGTACCAGGAGGCCCTGCAGGGATACCGCGGCGCCACCCGCCAGCTCGCCGTCATCCAGCGCGACTCAGTCGAGGCGCAGCGCGAGTACCTCGAGATGCTCAAGAAGGGCATCTTCGCGGGTCCCTTCGACCGCCAGTCCGTCAGCTACCTGCGCGACGAGGCGGGCGTGTTCCTCGCCTTCCACGCCGGCAAGCCCGCCGGCGACTGGGAGGTGCTGCGGCGGTACCGCGGGCTCGCGAACGCGCGCCTGCTCGCGCAGTCTCCCGACGCCAAGCCCGAGGATTGGGCGAGCGTGCGAGAGGACCTCGAGGCCGCCATCCGCGTGGACCCCTCGGACTTCGAGTCGGTCTCAAACCTCGAGGGGACGCTGCTGGAACTGAGCGACCGGGCCCGCGTGGCGGGACGCGAGGACGAGGCGTCGTCGCTGCAGCAGGCGGCCAACGCCGTGGTGACCGCGTATCAGGCGGCGAACCCCGACGACCCCATCATGCAGCTCGCGACGCTGCGCCGCGACTTCCTGAACGAGGTTCGGGCGTTCCAGCGCCGATCGCGCGAGGCGGTGGACGCGGGGCAGACGCCCCCGGATCCGGTCGTCGCCGCGGAGCAGTTCACGAACGAAGCCCGGGGGCGCCTTGACCGCGCGATGGAGGTGTGCCGGCGTCTGGACGCCAAGGACCTCACGCCCGAGCTGATGAACCTGATGCGCGCCAGCGAGCAGGTGGTGGACGGCGCGGGCCGCTTCGCCCGCTCGAAGGAACTGCTGACCCGCGCGCTCGAGGCCCGCCCGGACGACCTGGAAGCGCTCTCGGGCCAGGCGGAAGTGGCGGCCCAGACCGGGGACTACGACGCGGGGATCCAGTATCTTCAGAAGATCATCGACCAGCCCAACCGCCCGGTGAGCCCCGAGGGCGGCGCGCTCTTCGGGTACCGGGACAGCGCCCGCTATCTCCAGGCGCTCTGGGCGCTGCGGGCCTACCTGGCCCTGGACGCGGAGACCCCCGAGGCGCAGCGCGAGGCGTCGCTGAAGCGGGCGCGCGCGTTCCACGACGTCTTCACGAAGAGCGAGGCGCCCGAGTCGGTGCGCCGGATGATGGTCGACGCGTGGCTCGCCTTCGTGGACCGCGACCCGCAGACCACCAACCGGCTGCTGACGGGGGTGAACAAGAAGACGCCGATCAGCGACCCGGACACGCTGGTGCTGTGGGCCCAGGCCGCCCTGCAGACCAACGAGCCCGGCGCCGCGCGCGAGCGTCTGCTGCGCGTGCTGGACATCCAGCCGAACAACATCAGCGCGGGGATCGTGTACGGGCAGCTCTCGCTGCAGCTCCAGGACTTTGCGCAGGCCGAGACGACCTTCTCGAACATCCTGCGTCTGCAGCCCGACAACCAGCTGGCGCAGAACGGGCTGAACTTCGCGCGGGCCGGGCGCGGCGCCGACGACGCCGGCAGCCCGGTGCAGCGCGCGATCCTGACCGCCGTGCGCATGCAGCGCGAGGGGGTGGGCAAGCCCGAGACCGACGGGCAGGTCAACCTGTTCCTGACCGAGCAGGTGGAGAAGAACAACCACGACCCGCTGCTGGTGCGGGCGCTCGTCACCACGCGACTGGGCCTGGGCGATCGCGAGGGGGCGATGAAGGTCGTCCGCACGGCGATGGAGAAGCACCCCGACAGCGTGCTGCTCAAGGATATCCAGACCACGCTGACGTCCGAAGACCCCACCGACGCGCAGCTCACGATCATCGCCAGCCGCACCGACGTCCCCGAGCTGCAGCGTCGCCTCGCCCGCCACTCGGTGTTCACCCGCGCCGGGCGCGCCGACGAGGCCCGCGCCGAACTCGCCGAGCTCGTCAAGCTCGACCCCGACGGCGAGCAGGTCCTCGAACTGCAGTTCCTCGACGCGCTCGCGCGCCAGGACTGGGACGCGGCGTCGGCCCTCGCCGACAAGGCCGGGAAGCTCAACACCGACCGCGCCGAGGGACGCACGTTCCGGGCCCGGATGCTCGCGGCCCGGGGCGACCCCCGCGCGGGGGCCGACATCATGCAGCAGGTCATCGACGCCGGCGGGGCCTCTCCCGAGGTCTTCCGCCTGCACGGGCGGCTGCTGAGCGCCATCGGACGCCACGCCGACGCGCTCGCGTCCTATCAGGCCGCCCTGCGCCTGCGCCCCAACGACGCGGGCTCCATCCGCGACGTCGTCGCGTCGCTCGTGACGCAGGGTCGGCGCGACCAGGCGCTCGTCGCCGCGCGCGACGGGGCCAAGTTCGCCGAGAACGACCCGGAGTTCCTCGACCTGTGGCTGCGGATCGAGGCCGAGTTCGGCAACCTGCCGATGGTGCTGACGCGTCGTGAGCGCCTGGCGGCGGCCAACCCGCGCGACCGCGAGAACCTCATCGAGCTCGCCCGCCTGCAGATCCGCACGGGCGAACTCGAAAAGGCCCGGACCGTGATCGACCAGGTGCGGGCGCAGGGCGACGACCTCGACGGGGCGTCGCTCGACGCGTCGTGGCACTGGGCCCGCAACGACCGGGCAGGCACGTTCCGCGTGTTCGACGCGTACGTCGAGAGCCGCAGCGCCGCCCCGGACAAGCTGCGCGCGCTGCTCGACTTCGCCCAGTTCCTGTACGCCCGCCAGGACGTGCCCAACGCGCTGGGCGTGCTCGAGAAGGCCCGCGCGGTGCAGGACCCCGCGACCCTCGAGGCCGACAAGGCGATGGCCGAGGCGTACTTTGCGCAGAACGCCCTCGAGCAGGGCGTCGAGGTCATGCGGCGCATCCTGGCGGCGAAGGCCGACTCGCCCGAGCAGTCGTACCGCAAGCGCCTGGTCGAGTCGCTCATCCGCCTGAAGCGCGTGGACGAGGCGGAGACCGAGCTCGCCCCGCTGCTCGCCAAGGACCCGGACCTGGTGGCCCAGCTGCTCGAGGCCGACCTGCGCCTGGCGCAGGAGAAGCCCGCGGAGGCCCGCCTGGCGCTGGACCGGATCGTGTCGCGCTTCCCGGCCGAGCCCTCGGTCTTCGTCAAGCGCGGGCAGTTGCTCATGCGCACGCCCGAGACGCACCGCGACGCGCTGGCGGACTTCGGCAAGGCGATCCAGCTCCAGCCGCAGATGTGGCAGGCGTTCCGCCTCCGGGCCGCCCTGCACGGGCGCATGAAGAACTCCGACGCCGCCCTCGCCGACCTGCGCGAGGCGATGCGCATCAACCCGACGGACGACGAGATGCTCGTCTCGCTCGTCACCGACCTGCTGCGCCTGGGGCGTGACCAGGAGGCCGAGCAGGCGGCGGAGGACGCCATCGCCGGGCGTCCGCGCGAGGCGCTGGTCTTCTCGCGCGTCGCGAGCCTGTTCTCGCAGACCGACCGCCCGGCGATCGCCGCCAAGTTCTACGAGAAGGCCTTCGACCTGGACCCCAGCGACCTGGTCTCGCAGAAGCTGCTCGACTCGCTGATCAACACCCCGACGCCGAACCTCGCGAAGGCCGAGGACGTGCTCCGGCGCATCGGCAGCGAGCGCATCGGCAAGAGCCCCGGCTTCATGATGGCCCTGGGCAAGCTCCGGGCCGCCCAGGGACGCGTGCCCGAGGCGCAGCGCGCCGCGCTCGACGCCGTCCGCCTGCTGAACCCGGAGAACGGCCAGATCATGATGGTCTGGCACGAGGACATGCAGCGTCTCATCACCAACCCCACGCGCTACACCGAGTTCCTCGAGGCCAGCATCCGCAACGGCGTCGTCCCCCAGCTCAACGAGTGGCTCGCGTTCTTCGCCGGCGAGGTGAAATCGCGCCAGCCCGGGCAGCAGGAGGCGGCCCTGGCGGACCTCGCCCGCCTGCGCGACTCGAAGAACCAGGCGCTCCGCGCGTACGTGCTCCGCCTCAACGGCTCGCTGCTCTTCCAGGCCGGGCGCGTCCAGGAAGCCAAGGACGTCTGGGTCATCGCGCTCCGCGAGTTCCCCGCCGACCCCGAGATGAACAACAACCTGGCCTACGTGCTCGCGAAGGAGGAGAAGTTCACCGAGGCGCTCCCCTTGGCCGAGACCGCCGTGCGCGGCCTGCCCAACAACGCCGACATCATCGACACGCTGGGCTACATCCGGATGCGCCTGAACAAACTGACGGACGCCGAACTGGCGTTCCGCTCGGCGCTCTCGTACGTCCGCACGGCCCAGCAGGGCGTTCAAGTCGGGGCGCACCTCGCCGAATGTCTGCACTTGCTGGGCCGGACGGACGAGTCGCGCAAGATTCTGACCGAGGTCGATGCGGTGCTCGCGAGCGAGCGGGCGAACATCCAGCCGGATGCCCTCGCGGAGTACGAACGCGTGAAGAAGATGGTGGAAACCCCGTAAACCGACCGAACGCGACGGGCGGTGATCGGACGCCCCGAGGGATCTCAACCCCCCGGGGTATCGGACCGAATGGAAAGAGAGATCTCGCGCCGGGGAGGCCCGGGGCGGGGCGGCAGGACGAGCGGCGGGGGACGGCGATCGACCGGTGTCGAGCGTCCGATCCATGTGAGCAGGTCGAAGGAAGGGTCACGTCATGACGAGTGTTCCGATGTCCGCCGGCGGTGCGACGCCCGCCTCTCGCCCCGCGACCGCCCCCGCCGCAGCGCCCGTGCCCGCGATGGGCTCGTCGATCGATCCGCTGCGTCTGCTGAACAAGTACAAGTTCCTGCTGCTGGGCGTGGCGATCGCCGGTGCGGTCACCGGGTACGTCGCGAACGCGGTGCTCCGCCGCGTCTACCCGCTGTGGACGCCCGCGGCCGTCTTCAACTGCCTGCCCCCCACGAAGGAAGTGAGCGACCTGGTGGGCGCCCAGAGCCAGGAGGAGATGAGCCGCTTCATGCAGACGCAGGTCCGCGTGCTCACCTCGACGCAGGTGCTCAACCGCGTGTCGGAAGACCCGGCCCTGCGCACCAACGCCCCGGAGTGGTCGAGCAGGTTCGAGAAGGTCGACACCAGCACGGGCGCTCCGGCCTTTGACTCGACCGAGGCCCTGAAGAAGCTCAAGGACGACGTCAAGGCGCGCGTGATCCCGGGAACGAACCTCATCGAGGTCTCGATGAGCTGGCGCAACAAGCACGACGCGACCGCGATCGTCGGCCTGGTCCGCCAGAAGTACATGGCGATGCTCGCCGACCAGGGGCGCGCCGGGCTCGACGACAAGATCGCCGCGCTGAACGGCGCCATCAAGAGCCTCGAGGACGAGGCCGGCGGCCTGAGCATCCAGAAGGAAAACCTCATTCAGCAGAACCAGGTGGACACGATCGACAACCGCGTCGAGACGAGCCGCCAGGAACTCAACGACCTCACCGGGGACATCATCGAGGTCCAGCGGACGCTCGACAGCGGGCGCACGCGCCTGGCGCAGATGGACGCGGAGATCAACAACCCGGGGGGGATCGTCTACGGCGCCGACCTCCGCGAGGAGGTGGAGCGCGAGCCCCAGCTCAACGAGCTGCGCAGCCGCATCCAGCTCCTGGAGACCGAGCAGCAGAGCATGCTGCAGCAGGGGTACTCGCGCGACCACCGCCAGTACGTCTTTCTGCAGAGCCAGCTCGACGCGACCAAGCAGAGCCTGGAGATCAAGCGCGACGAAGCGCTGCGCAAGGCGTTCGCGGGCGAGCTCGACCGCACGCGCAAGCTCGTGGCGCAGTTCGAGGCCCAGGAGAAGACGCTGCTCGAGAAGCGCGCCACGGCCCAGAAGCGCCTGCAGGACCTCACCCGCATCCAGTCGCGCCTCAACGACCTCGACAACCGCATCCGGGGCATCGCCGAGAACCGCACCCGCAAGGCCGACGAACTCTCGACCCTCAAGGCCCAGGCCAGCACCCTCTCGGTCAACCGCGTGCTGCTGCAGGAGCAGGAGCGCCCGCCCACGGAGCTCTCGTTCCCGCAGCTCAAGCTGCTGCTGCCCGCGGGCGTGGCGCTCTTCGTCTTCCTCACCGCCGGCGTCGTGCTGCTGCTGGAGATCGTCGACCAGCGCGTGAAGAGCCCCTCCGACATCGCGATCATCCCCCGCGCCCGCCTGCTCGGATGGGTGCCCGACGCGGCCGAAGACCCCGCCGGGCAGGGCGCCGCCGAAACGGCCTTCCGCGATCGACCCCGCGGGATCGTCGCCGAGAGCTTCCGCCAGCTCCGCGCGGGCGTCACGAAGCGCGTGCAGGCCAGCGACCACCGCGCCATCCTCGTGCTCTCGGGCATGCCCGCCTCGGGCGCGACGACCGTCGCCGCGAACCTGGCGCTCGCCTTCGCCGCGGCCGACCGCAAGGTCCTGCTCATCGACGCGAACTTCCGCCGGCCCGGGCTGCACCGCGTCTTCGCCGTGCCCGAGTCTCCCGGGCTGGCCGACGTCCTCGCCGGGCAGCGCGACCTCGCGCAGTGCGCCCAGGCCACCAACGTCCCCAACCTCGATCTCCTCACCGCGGGGATCAAGGACCAGCGCGTCTACGAGCGACTCTCCAGCGCCGCCATGGGCGAGATCCTCGCCAAGGTCCGCGCCATGTACGACCTCGTCCTCATCGACGTCGCCCCCGCGATCGTCGGGGGCGACGCCATGGCCCTCGCCCAGCGCTGCGACGCCACCATCCTCGTCGTCCGCGCCCGCGCCGACAAGCGCGGCATGGTCGCCCGCATCAAGAACGAACTCTCCGAATCCCGCTCGGAGTTCCTCGGCATCCTCGTCAACGCCGTCCGATCCGCCAGCGGCGGGTACATGAAGCGCAACATCAAGACGGCCCACGAATACCAGAACACCAGCACGTGACTTCGTCCTCGCCCCACCTCCCGGCGAACCTTCCCCCCACGCCCCGGCGCGTGCTCGTCAGCGGCGGGGCCGGCTTCATCGGCTCGCACCTCGTCGATCGACTCCTCGCCCGCGGCGACACCGTCACCGTCGTCGACAACCTCTCCACCGGACGACGCGACAACCTCCCGGGCGCCCACGAGCGCCTCCGCTTCGTCGAGGCCGACCTCAAGGACGCCCTCAACGCCTTCGGCAAGGGCGAGCGCTTCGAGCAGATCTACCACCTCGCCGCGGCGGTGGGCGTCTCCCTCGTCATCGCCGATCCCATCCGCTCGATCGAGACCAACGTCGAGCAGACCGCCGCCCTCCTCCGCTTCGCCGTCTCGCGCGCCGAGGGGGGTGCGCCCGTGCCCACGCTCGTCGCGTCCTCGTCGGAGGTCTACGGCAAGGCCGCCAAGTCCCCCTTCCACGAGGAGGACGACGTCGTCTACGGGCCCACCACCGTGCCCCGCTGGTCGTACGCGTGCAGCAAGGCGATCGACGAGTACCTCGCCCTCGCCTACCACGCCACGCACCACGCGCCCGTCGTCGTCGCGCGCTTCTTCAACACCGTCGGCCCGCGCCAGGTCGGCTCCTACGGCATGGTGCTGCCCCGCTTCGTCGAGCGCGCCCTCGCCGGGCGCCCGCTCGACGTCTACGGCGACGGCACGCAGTCACGCTGCTTCTGCGACGTCCGCGATGTCGTCGGCGTCCTGCCCGCGCTCCTCGAGACCCCCGCCTGCCACGGACGCGTCTTCAACGTCGGGTCCGATCGCTCCATTTCCATCCGCGAGCTGGCCGACCTGGTGGTCCGCACCCTGGGCGCGGCGTCCGCCGTCCGCACCATCCCGTACGCCGAGGCCTACCCGGGGAACTTCGAGGACCTCCGCCAACGCCGCCCCGACCTCTCGCGCATCCGCGACGCCGTACGCTTTGCCCCGTCGATCCCGCTCGAACGCACGATCCGCGATGTGGCGGCGTGGCTCGGAACGGGGTCGGGCGGGGGGGCGAAACTCACGGAGCGTCCGGCGTGATCTCGCCATTCTCGTGCATCGCCGCGCTCCGCCCGACGTTCCCCGACGTCCTCCCGGGCCTGCCCGCCGACGTCGCGGCCGGCGAGCCCGCCGAGCCCACGGGTCGCCTCGCGATCTTCGAGGGCTACATCGGCGTGCTCGTCGTCTCGTTCCTCGTGGCCGTCATCGCCACGCCCCTCATGCGCCGCCTCGCCGTCTCGCAGGGCATCATCGATCGCCCCAACGAGGCGCGCAAGGTGCACAAGGTGCCCATCGCGTACCTCGGGGGCGTGGCCGTCTACCTCGGCATCATGGGCGGCATCTTCTTCGCCATCCTGGGGACGCGGTTCACCGACCTCATCCAGTGGCACCCGACCCGGTTCGAGAAGAACGTCGACTTCAACCTCCCCGTGCCCTTCTCGATCATGCTGGGCATGACCGTGATCCTGCTCGTCGGGGTCATCGACGACGTCACCGGCATCTCCCCGCGCGTCAAGATCGGCGGGCAGCTCTTCGCCGCCGCCGCTCTGGCGATGGACCGCGTGGGCGTCCAGCTCGCCGCGGGGATTCTGCTCCCCGTGGCGCGCACGTTCGGCATCCCCACCGAGTCCAACTCGCTGGGCATCGAGACGCTGCTCCTGAAGGTCCCCCTTCCCTTCGACATGCTCGGGGGCGGGCACATCCCCGTCGATGTCGTCTACTGGGTCGGCACCGGGATCATCGCGGTCGCCGTCATCGGGCTCTGCAACGCGGCCAACCTCATCGACGGGCTCGACGGGCTGCTGAGCGGAACGACCGCCATCTCCGCCGCCGGGCTCCTGGTCGTGGCGCTGGGGCTCGCCCTGGCCGACGACGGCCCGCGCGACGGCGAACGCCTCATCCTCTGCATGGCGCTGCTCGGGGCGTGCCTGGGGTTCCTCCCGCACAACTTCAACCCGGCGACGATCTTCCTGGGCGACGCCGGGAGCCTCCTGCTGGGCTTCACGACCTGCGTCATCATCCTGATGATGGGCGACACCGGCAAGACCAGCCTGGTCGCCGCGGGCGTGATCATCTTCGCGCTCCCCATCATCGACACCACCCTCGCGATCGTCCGGCGCAAGATGGAGGGGCGGTCGATCTCCTCCGCGGACGACCAGCACCTGCACCACCAGCTCAAGCGCGCCCTGGGCGTGAAGGGTGCGGTGATGGTGCTGTACGGGATCGCGGCGACGTTCGCGACCATCGGGGCCGCCGTCACGCTCATCCGCGCCCGCAGCGTCTTCCTCCTGGCGCTGATCCTGGGGGCGTACGTCGGGGTGACGGCGATCAAGATCGCACGCCGCCGCGCGGTCGAAGCCGAGGCCGCCCGGCACGACACGCGGGTCGCGGCCGGGCTCGCGAGCACCTCGGCGCCCCAGCCGGCGCCGCACCCGCCCGGCGCGGGCGTGGCCCCGCGCACGCCCTGACGGGCGTTTCCCGCAAGGCCGCCCGCCCCCCCTCGTATACTCGCGCCATGCCGGACGGAGCCAGCAGACCCGTGCGCGTCATCGCGCTCATGAACCAGAAGGGCGGCGTGGGCAAGACCACGACGACCGTAAACCTGGCTGCGGCGATCGCGCGCCGGGGTCGCGAGACGCTGCTGGTCGACCTGGACCCGCAGGCGCACGCCACGCTGCACGTGGGCGTCGATCCCGACGCGCTCGAGCACTCCGCGTACGACGTGTTCGGCGCGTCGGACGTCGCCCCGCGGGACTGCGTGCGCCGCGTGGGCGACCATCTGTCGCTCCTGCCCGCGACGACCAACCTCGCGGGCGTCGAGGCCGAACTCGCCGGCGCGCCCGACCGCCAGCGCCGGCTCGAGCGGGCGCTGGACGCGCTGGGGCGTGCGTACGAGTTCGTGCTGATCGACTGCCCGCCGTCGCTGGGCCTGCTCACGGTCAACGCGCTGGCCGCCGCCCGCGAGGTCATCATCCCCATGCAGGCGCACTTCCTGGCGCTCCAGGGCGTGGGCAAGCTGCTCGAAACCGTCGCCATCGTCTCGCGGGGCGTGAACCCGCGTCTGCGCGTCACCGGGGTCGTGCTGTGCATGCACGACCCCGCGAGCACGCACACGCGCGAGGTCGTCGCCGATCTCGAGGGCTTCTTCGAGCAGGCCCGGGGCGCCGAGTCGCCGTGGCGATTCGCGCGCGTGCTCCGCCCGCCGGTGCGCCGCAACATCAAGCTTGCCGAGTGCCCCAGCTTCGGCAAGACGATCTTCGACTACGCCCCCGACGCGCCCGGCGCCGCCGACTACGGCGCGCTCGGCGATGCCCTTCTGCGCGAGTGGGACGCCATGCTCGCCCGGCGCACGCCCGACGAGGCCCCGGTGGTGTCGGTCCCCGCGGCCGCGGCGGTGCGCGAGGGGCGGGCGTGATCTCGGCCGGCGCCGGCTGGGCCCGGCGCGTCCCGCGCGTCGTCTTCCCGCTGTACGCCGTCGTCATCTTTCTGCTCACCCACTGGCCGGGCGTCAAGGTCGAGGGCCCCATGCCCCGCGCCGACCTCTGGGCCCATCTGGGCGCGTTCGGGCTCTGGGGGTTTCTGTTCGGATGCACGGCCTGGCTCGGCCCGCCCGAGACTCGCCGGGGGTTTCTGCGCGCCCTGCTCGCGGGTGGCGTCTACACCGCGATCGATGAGTCGCTGCAACTCATCCCCGCGCTCGCCCGCGTCGCCGCGTGGGACGACTGGCTCGCGAACGTCGCGGGCGTGCTGCTGGGACTGCTCGCCGCGGGATTACTCGGGCGCTGGGCCGCCCGGCGCGCGCGGTCGCTCTAGACTCTGCCCGCATGCACGGCGACGATCGCGTTGAAGGCAAGTTCCTGTGGTACGGCCCGCGCCTGTGGGTTGTCACAGCGCTCCTGGGCGTGCTCGCCGGCTGGGGCGCCACCCGCCTCCTGCCCCCGACCTTCGATGACGCGGGGATCCCCATCATCCCGCTCGCGCTGGTCGCGCCGTTCGCGCTGCTGCTCCTGACGATCGCCGTCGCGCCGCTCGTCGACGCGCGGTGGTGGCACCAGCACTTCCCCGACGTCGCGTTCTTTCTGGGCGCGCTCATCGCGACCTACTACCTGATCGCCTTCCGACCGGCCGCCCCCGGCGCGCCGGGATACGGCTCGCACGCGATCCTGCACGCCGGCATGGAGTACTACTCGTTCATCGCGCTCGTCGGCGGGCTGTACGTCGTGAGCGGGGGCATCCTCATCGACCTGCGCGGGCGTGCGGGCCCCATGTTCAACGTCTTCCTGCTCGCCTTCGGCGCGATCGTCTCGAACGCCATCGGCACCACCGGCGCCTCGATGCTCCTCATCCGCCCCTTCATGCGCGCCAACCACGGACGCCTCACTCCGCTGCACATCGTCATGTTCATCTTCATCGTCAGCAACTGCGGCGGATCACTCACCCCCATCGGCGACCCGCCCCTGTACCTCGGCTACCTCAAGGGCGTCCCTTTCTTCTGGACCACCGCCGCCCTCATCGGCGACTGGGCCTTCACCGTCGGCGCCCTGCTGACGATCTTCTTCGTCATCGACACCGCGCTCGAGCGCGCCACCGAGCGCGCGCGGGCGCTGGCGCACCTCGCGCCCCTCGAGCCCGCCGCGTTCTTCCCCAAGCCGCGCATCCGGGGCACCACGGGCCTCATCTGCCTGGGCCTCATGATCGCCGGCGTCTTCATCGACCCGGCGCTGCACGCCTTCGCCCCGCACCTCCCGCAGCTGCCCTTCGGGGCCACGTTCCAGATCCTCGTCGCCGCCACCGCCTACGTCCTTACCCCGAAGGAGACGCTCAAAGCCAACGAGTTCTCGTTCTTCCCCGTCAAGGAAGTCGGCATTCTGTTCCTGGGCATCTTCCTCACCATGATCCCGGCGCTCGGGTACCTCGCCGCCAACGGGTCGAGCCTGGGGATCGACTCGCCCACCGCGTTTTACTTCGGCACGGGCGCACTCTCGGCGGTGCTCGACAACGCCCCGACGTACCTAAACTTCCTGCAGGTTGCCGTGCCGGGCGAACTCACCCCTGACGCCGTGCGCACCCTGCTGCAATCACCCGGCGGGCGGGCGAACGTGATCGCGATCTCGACCGGGGCCGTCTTCTTCGGCGCGATGACGTACATCGGAAACGGGCCGAACTTCATGGTCCGCACGATCGCCGAGAGCGCGGGGGTCAAGATGCCCTCGTTCTTCGGCTACCTGTTCCGGGCGATCGCGCTGCTGCTCCCCGTGCTCGTGGTCCATTGGGTGATCTTCATCCGATAGCAAGGGGGCCATGCCGCCCGCCGGGCACCCGCCCCCCGACAAGCTGCCCACGCCACCGTCGCCCCAGCCGGCGCCGCACGCCCCGGCGCCGCACGCCCCGCTCGCCGGCGCGGTCCGCGTGGTGTCATCGCTCACGCTGCTGTCGCGCGTCGCGGGGCTGGCCCGCGACGTCCTGACCGCGCGCCTCTTCGGCGACACGCTGCTGGGGTCGTCGTTCCGCGCCGCCTACGCCGTGCCGAATCTCTTCCGCCGGCTCTTCGGCGAGGGCGCGCTTTCCGCGGCGTTCCTCCCGGAATACTCGCTCCTGGCGCGCGACGACCCCGCGAAGGCCGACCAGCTCGCCTCGCTCGTGGTCCGCCTGCTCACGCTCGTCACCGCGTCGCTCACCGTGGTCCTCGTGGGCGTCCTGGCGCTGGTGCTCGCGCTCGCGCCGCACGACGCCGAACGCTCGCTCAGCTTCCGCCTCATGATCCTCATGCTCCCCATGATGCCCTGCGTGTGCATCACGGCGGTGCTCGGGGGCATGCTGCAATCGCACGGGCGATTCGCCCCCACCGCCGCCGCGCCCGTGCTGCTGAACCTCTTCCAGATCGTCGCGGGGGCGCTCTGCCTGCTGGGCGTCGTGAAGGACCCCGTCACCGGCGCGTACGTCGTCGGCGCCGCGGCGCTGGCCGCCAGCGTCGTGCAGATCGCCTGGAGCCTCGCCGCCCTGCGCGGCAAGGTCCGCTGGACGCGCCTGACCGCCGGCGCCCGCGCCCACGCCCGCGACGTGATGCGCCGCTTCGTCCCCGCGCTGCTCGGCCTGGGCACGCTCCAACTCAACACCATGCTCGACGTCGTCATCGCCATGTGGCCCGTCTGGGTCGGGCCCACCGTGCTCGGGTTCCGCGTCCCCCTCGACGACACCTCCAACGCGATCCTCAGCTACGCCCAGACGCTCTACCAGTTCCCGCTGGGCGTCTTCGGCATCGCCGTCGCCACCGCCGTGTTCCCGCTCCTCAGCCGCACCGCCGACCGCCCGGCCGACTTCCTCGCCCACCTGCGCCAGGGCCTGCGTCTCTCGCTGTTCATCGGCCTGCCCGCGAGCGTCGGGCTCGTGCTCGTGCGCCACGACCTGCTCGCGGTCATCTTCGGGGGCGGGCGCCACGCCGCGTTCTCGCCCGAGGGCCTCGCCCGCGCGGGCGACGTGCTTCTGGGCTTCGCGCCCGCCATCTGGGCCTACTCGCTCAACCACGTCCTGACCCGCGCCTTCTATGCCCAGCGCGACACCACCACGCCGATGCGCCTGGCCGTCCGCATGGTCGCGCTCAACGTCACGCTCAACCTGACGCTGATCTGGTTCCTCGGAGAGGCCGGGCTCGCGTGGTCCACCGCCATCGCGGCCAGCGTGCAATGCCTCGCCCTGTGGCGCCTCGCACACACCCGCCTGGGCCTTCGACCCCTCGATGCGCCCACCCGCGCCGCGTTCGCCCGCATCGCCGGCGCCACCGCCGCGATGACCGGCGGGGTCGCCCTCGTCCTCTGGCTGCTGCCCCCCGCGGATACCTGGGCGGGGCACGCGCTCCGGCTCACCGCCTGCCTCGTCGCCGGCATCGGCGTGTACGCCGGCGCCGCCCGCCTGGCACGCCTGCCGGAACTCGGGATGCTCCTGCGCCGCCCGCGCGCCGGGCCCGCCGGGCCGGTCTCATTCGACTAGCATTTCGGCCTCTTTTCGGAGAACCAGCATGAACCGCGTTCGCTCGCTCTCGCTCGCCCGCACCTCGCTGCTCCTGGGCACGCTCGCGCTGCCCGTCCTCCTCGCCGCGTGCAACACGGTGAAGGGTGCCGGCAAGGACCTCCAGTACGCCGGCGAGAAGACCGAAGAGGTCATCACCGGCGAGAAGGACGGCACGAACCCGGACAAGCGCTGAGTGCCGGCCGACCTCGCCGGGCGTCCCATCGCCATCACCGGCGCCAGCAGCGGCATCGGCATGGTGACCGCACTCGCGTGCGCCCGCGCCGGCATGCCGGTCGCGCTCGCCGCACGACGCATCGACCGCCTCCACGAGGTCGCCGAGACCATCCGCAAGGGCGGCGGACGCGCCATCGCCGTCCCGTGCGACGTCGTGAAGCCCGACGACTGCGCCGCGCTCGTCGAGCGCACCGTCGCCGAGTTCGGCTCGATCTACGCGATCTTCGCGAACGCGGGCTACGGCATCGAGGGCGAGATCGAGCGCACCGCCGATGACGCGCTCCGCGACATCTTCGAGGTCAACTTCTGGGGCACCCTCAACACCATCCGCCCCGCGATCCCGCACATGCGCCGCGCCGGCGCCGGGCACATTCTCATCTGCTCCAGCGTCGTCAGCAAGATGGGCATCCCGACCCTCGGGGCCTATTCCGCCACCAAGGCGGCCCAGGACCACATCGGGCGCGCCATGCGCATCGAGCTGCACCCGACCATCCACGTCTCGACGGTGCACCCCATCGGCACCAACACCGAGTTCTCGCAGGTCGTGACCGCCCGCTCGGGCAACCGCGCCCGCACCGCGCGCGCGCCCGAGGGGTTCCGCCAGCCGCCGGAGGCCGTCGCGAACGCGATCGTGCGCTGCCTGCGTCGCCCGCGGGGCGAGGTGTGGACCAGTTTCCGCGGGCGAGCGATCGCCGCCCTCGCCACGCTCGCGCCCGAACTCGCGGACTGGGGCCTGCGCCGGTACTTCGCGTCCAAGGCGTCCGGGCAGTGAGCGCGATCGCGCCCGCTTAGTCAACGCGGGGGCGTTCCGCCCGCACCAGGAGCACCACCGCGTGCGCCTCGACCGCGCGCCCCTCGCCCACCGCGTCCACGCGCTCGTGCGTCTTGCCCTTCACGTTCACGCGCGACACATCGGCGCCCACCAGCCCCGCGAGCGTCCGGCGCATCGCGTCCTTGTGCGCCCCGATCTTCGGCCGCTCCAGGATCACGGTCGTGTCGAGGCTCGCGACGCGCCAGCCCGCGCGCGCCACGCGGGCGGCGGCCTCGCGCACGAACTCGGCCGAGTCCCGCCCCTCGTGGCGCGGGTCCGTGTCCGGGAACAACTGCCCGATGTCCCCCTCGCCGATCGCCCCGAGCAGCGCGTCGGTGACGGCGTGCAGCAGCACGTCCCCGTCCGAGTGCGCCGCCACCCCGCGGTCATGCTCCAGGCGCACGCCCCCCACGACGAGCGGCCTCCCGGCGCCCGCCGGCGGCGTGGCCTCCAGGCGATGCAGATCCCAGCCGTGCCCGATCCGCAGGTCGTCCGCGTGCATCGGCGCACTCTAGCAACCGGCGTCCCCGCGGTGCCGCGGCCGCCCCGGAGGCCGTCAAAAATGATCGAGACCGCCACGGTGATCGCCTTTCGGCGACTCGCGGCGGTCTCTCTCGGTCATACAGGCGGGGCCTTATGCCACGCCGCGAGAATCAACCCCCAGCACGTCGATGCAGTACTTCGTGACCGGCGGAGATCGCAGGCCGGTCACGACCTGCCAGAACGGCTCGCCGTGCCCGTCGGCGTACCAGCGTCGGAACTGCCCGCGCGGGTCGTCGGCGTAGATGTCGAGCACCGACGAGCCGACGAAGATGGCCCGGTGGAGCAGGAGCAGGTCGTCGGAGACGTACTCGGATTCCGCGGCGACGCCCGCGATGGCGTCGACGATCTGCCCGAACAGCCGGTTGTCCTGGCGCAGGAGCACGTCGGCGTCGTGCCAGATGTAGTAGCGGAACTTGGTCTCGGCGCGCCCGCGGAACGACGCCCGCGCCCGCAGCAGCGCGACCGCGCCGCGCGGGCCGTCCACGCGGCGTTCGAGCGAAGGACCGGGGATCGCGCGCTCGAGCTGGTAGCAGAACGAGTCGAGGTCGGTGATGAACTTGCCGTAGAAGACGCACACCTCGGTGTCGCGCTGTCGCCCGAGGAACTGTCCGAGCGTGACGGCGAACTGTGTACGTCGGGCCTGCACATCCGACCAGGCCACCAGGTGGCTCTCGTCCAGCATCTGCGTCACGTCGCTCTGCCAGTCGGCGACGAGGAGCGGGACTTCGGGTTGGCGAGAAATAGCGCTCATCGAACAACGTGCCCCACCCGCCGCGGACGAACCCCCGGCGCCGCGCCCGGGGACACCCGTCCCCGAACGCTCCACACTGCTCCCGGCCCGGACGCACCATCGCGAACGACGCGCTGCTCACGCCCGTCTGGCCGGAACTCTGACGCTGTCTCTGCCCCCCGCCCGCGAGTAAAAAATGCCTCAGGTTGCGGCGGCGACAACCCCTACAGGCCATTTCTTTAACACATGCGCTGCGGTTTTCTACCTCGAAACCGTGTTCGCGGACTGAAACCCGTATGAACCCCTGATAAAAGTCCGAGAACTACTTGAGTTCTTCGCACCAGGGGAACCACGGTGGGATCAGACCGCGCTGCCCGGTCATCCATCCAACCATCCATTCAAACGCATCCACCAGCCGCGGCCCCGGTCGGTTGAACATCTGGTTGCCGTCGACCACCGCCACGCGGCCGGATCGCACCGCCGGGATATCAGACCAGCCGGGCCGGCTCGTCAGCCCGCGTGCGCTCGCCGACGCCGCGCGTAAGTCCAAGCCGCACGGACAGATGACCAGCCATTCCGGCCGGCTCTCGACGAACTCGTCCCATTCCACCCGTCGCGACGCCGGCACCGTGCGCTGCGAGGCCTGCGGCCCGGCCGCGGCGCCTGCGCCTGGCTGGGGGATACTCTGGTTCAGGGGGTGGCTGCCGCCGGCGCGTTCGATGATCTGCACCGTCCAGTGCCCGGCCACGAACGGCGGGTCGGTCCATTCCAGGAAGCCGACCGGGGCGGGTTCGGCGTAGGGGTTGACGTGATCCTGCGCGCGGGCGAGCCGCTCGCGCAGGCGGACGACCGCGTCCCGGGCGACGTCGGGCGTCCCCGTGGCCCGACCGACGCTGAGGACGTCGTCGAGCACTCCGTCGAGCGTGGTGGGGTTGAGCGAGAGGATCGCCGGGGCGGGGTCGAAGGTGGCGGCGGCCCGTCGCACCGCGGCGAGGTCGATGGAGCAGACGGCGCACAGGTCCTGCGTCAGGATCAGGTCGGGGCGGAGGGCGCGCAGGGCGGGTTCGTCGAGTTCGTACAGCGAACGGCCCTGGGCGAGCGCGTCGCGCACCTGCGCGTCGATCTCGCCCGGGTCGGTCCCGTGTACGCGGGGGGCGGTGAGCACCGGGAGGTGGTCCAACCCGGGCGGGAAGTCGCATTCATGCGAGCGCCCGACCAGCCGGTGCGAAACACCCAAGAGGCCGACGATCTCTGTCGCGGAGGGGAGCAGGCTGACGATGCGTTGGGGCGGGGATGCCACGGCCTATCTTTGACCCTGCGTGCGGGGTGTGCCGGCCGCCCCAACCCGGCGGCCCCGGCGCCCCGGGCGCGCAGGCCGCGGGCGTTTCAGGGAGGATGTACGAGTGGACACGGCGCGAACGTGGCGGCTGGCGGCGGTGGTGGGCGCGGCGCTGGGCATCGGGATGGCGGCGTCGGGGCAGCCGGGCGCGTTGCCGCGCGCGGTGCCGGTCCCGGGCGATCAGCCGGACGTTCCCGAACCTGAGGTCGAGGCGCCGGCGCCCAAGGCGCCCGACATGCGTTCGGAAGATCCCGACGCGGTGACGCTGTCGGCGTTCGCCGAGCCGGTGGCGATGAACACGCTGGTCGAACTGGTGACGAGCACGCTGAACATCAACGTGACGGTCATCGGCGACGTTCCCGGGACGGTGCGGTTCAACGCGCCGGTGCCGGTGAAGAAGAGCGAACTGCTGGGCCTGCTGGCGACGCTGCTGGAGCAGCAGGGCTGGGCGATCACGAAGGACCGGTTCGGGCTGTACACGGTGCACGCGAACGCGGCGGTGGTTCCGAACGCGACGGGCGACCTGCCGACGACGCGCGTGTTCCGCACGCCGAACATCCGCCCGAGCTCGCTCAAGCAGCACATCGAGGGGTTGATCGGGATCCCGATGCCGAACTCGCAGGGGGGTGGCCAGCGGCAGTACGCGTACGTGGATGACCTGGGCGTGATCGTCGCGACGGACACGCCCCGCCGGCTGGAATCGCTGAACGAGGTGCTGAACCTGATGCTGGCCGAGGACCGGCGGATGGCGTACACGCGCGTGGCGCTGGAGCACATCACGGCGTCGGTGGCGCGGGAGCGATCGCTGCAGTTGATCGGCCAGGCGCAGCAGGCGGCGGGGTCGACGCGGGTGGGCGTGCCGGGGGGCGAGGGCGGGCAGGGGCAACCGACGCCCCGGAACCTGAGCACGCTGTACAGCCTGGCGGACCGGCTGACGGTGGACCAGCAGGGGAACGCGCTGATCTTCCGCGGGACGCCGGACGAGGTGGCGCAGGTGCGCCAGGTGATCGCGGTGATCGACGTGCCGAATGAGCTTGTGCCGCGGGCGTACGAGGCGGGTCGCTCGGCGGCGCAGGTGGCGGACATCGCGCGGGGCCGCGGGCTGGGCGAGGTGATCACGATCACGCCGACGAACCGGGACGGGTTCAACGGGCTGGACATCGGGCGCCAGCAGCAGCAACTGGGCCTGAACCGGCAGGGGCAGAACACCCCGAGCGTGGGCGGCCCGCTGATGGTGGTGGACGAGCAGCGCGGGCAGATCGTGTACTACGGGACCGAGTCGCAGCAGGTGCAACTGGCGGCGCTGCTGGAGCAGCTCGACACGCAGGCCGAGTCGGTGGTGACGCGGGTGTACAAGCTGCGCAACGCGGACGCGGAGGAAGTCGCGGAGATCATCAACGGGATCATCTCGAACACGACGCCCGTGGGCGAGAGCTCGCTGCTGCCGGGCGACAGCGGTTCGAGGCCGGGGTTCCGCGCGCCCCGCCCGACGCCCTCGCGCCAGGCGCAGACGCCCCAGCCCGCGGGCGGGGGCGGCGAGGACGGGATCGCGCTCGACGCGACGAACGCGTTCGTGTATCCCGACATCAAGAACAACCAGTTGCTGGTGAAGGCGCAGGCCGGCCAGCAGTCGGAGTTCGCGAAACTGATCGAGAAGCTCGACCTGCGCCGCCCGCAGGTGTTCGTCGAGGCGAAGATCATCGCGGTGAACGCCGACGACCGCCTGCGGACGGCGTTCGAGACCCAGCTCATCAACGCCAACGCCACCGGCGGGGTGTTCACGCAGAGCTTCGGGCTGGCGAACTACGGCTCGGGGAGCACGATCACCACGCCCCCGACGGTGAACGCGCTCACGGGGTTTACGGCGGCGATCATCCGCAACGACATGGTGCCGATCGTGATGACGGCGCTCGCGAACGAGACGGACTCGCGCATCATCTCGAACCCGCAGTTGCTGGTCGACGACAACGAGGAAGCGACGGTGGTGAGCCTGGACCAGCAGCCGACGAGCACGCTGAGCCGCGGGTCGACGGGGCAGACGGACGTGGTGACGGCGGGCGACTACGCCGAGGCGGGCACGACGCTGACGGTGACGCCCCAGATCAGCGACGGCGGGTACATGCGGCTGAAGTACAACATCCAGTTGTCGAGCTTCACGGGCGAGGGCTCGGTGGTGGGCGGGACGACGCTGCCCCCGCCGCGCCAGGAGAACACGCTGAGCAGCGAGAGCATCACCGTGCCGTCGGACTCGACGGTGGTGGTGGGCGGGCTGGTGGTGGAGAGCAAGACCAAGTCGGTGGCGAAGATCCCGCTGCTGGGAGACATTCCGCTGCTGGGGCTGCTGTTCCAGGATCGGAGCACGGGCGACCGCAAGACGGTGCTGTACGTGTTCCTGACGCCGCGGGTGCTGCGCGACCCGACGTTCCAGGACCTGAAACTGCTGACGAAGGGCCCGCGCGGGGCGGTGAACCTGGCGGACGAGACGCCGAAGCTGCGGCCTTCGAAGATGGAGATCGTGATGCCGCGGGGCGGGTGGGGCGCGGTGCCGGAGCCGGCGCCGTCGCAGCCTGCGCCGCGTGGGCCGGAAGAACCGGAAGCGCCGGCGTTGCCGGGGGCGGCACAGGCCGCGCCGGGGCGAGTGACAGACGAGCACGGCGTGGACGAGCCGAACCCGGACTGAATCCGGAGGACACGTGTCGACGGCGGAGAACGGGAAGAAGGGCGGGTTGCTGGCGCTGCGTCGCCCGGGCGTGACGCGCGCATCGTCGCCTGGGCCGACGGCGGGCGAGCTCTCGCGACTGGCGGAGTTGTTCGCGCCGATGCCGCTGACGGCGGAGCAGGTGCGTCGGTTCGCGGCGGTGGACGGGTCGGACGAGGAGCCGTGGGACGTGCTGCTGCAGGTGCTGGCGCTCGACGAGCACCAGGGGCTGGAACTGCTGTCGAAGCGGACGGGGATGCGGTTTGTCGCCGAGCCGCGGTTGGGCGAGTCGGCGTCGCGGTTCTACGAGACGGTGCCGGTGGACGTGGCGCGGGCGCGTCTGTGCGCGGGGCTGGAGAGCGACGGGCAGGTGATGACGGTGGCGACCGCGCAGCCGATGCAGCCGGCGGCGTTCGCGATGCTCGAGGACATGCTCGGCATGCCGGTGCGCTTCGTGCTCTCGCCCCGGGCGGGTGTGGCGAACCTGATCAACCGCGGGTACGAGCAGCGCCAGGACCTGGTGACCGAGATCATCGAGGAGATGCCGCTCGACGAGCGGGCGATCGCGGCGGCGGCGGCGAACGCGGGGCAATCGACCGACCTGCTGCAGCTGGCGAAGCAGACGCCGGTGATCCGGCTGGTGAACATGATCCTGTTCGAGGCGCTGCGCCGGCGGGCGAGCGACGTGCACGTGCACCCGCAGGAGACGAGGCTCGTCATCCGCTTCCGCATTGATGGAATGCTGGTGGACGCGTTCAGCCCGCCCCTGAGCCTGGCGCCGGCGATCAGCTCGCGCCTGAAGGTGATGACGGAGCTGGACATCGCGAACCGGCACAGCCCGCAGGACGGGCACACGAGCGTGCGCGTGGGAAGCCGCAAGGTCGACATCCGGTTCTCGGCGATCCCCACGGTGTACGGCGAGCGGCTGGTGCTGCGCCTGCTGGATCAGACGGCGACGCAGTTGTCGCTGGACGAGATCGGCATGACGCGCGACATGCAGACGCAGCTGCTTGACCTGATCGAGCGCCCGAACGGGATCATCCTGGTGACGGGGCCGACGGGCAGCGGCAAGACGACGACGCTGTACGCGGCGTTGTCGCGCATCGACCGCGCGAGCCGCAACGTGATGACCATCGAGGACCCGGTGGAGTACCACCTCGAGGGCATCAGCCAGATGCAGGTGAACGTGAAGCGCGGGGTGACGTTCGCGGTGGGGCTGCGGAGCCTGCTGCGCCAGGACCCGGACGTGATCCTGGTGGGCGAGATCCGCGATGCGGAGACGGCGCAGCTCGCGATCCAGGCGTCGCTCACGGGGCACCTGGTGCTCGCGACGCTGCACACGAACGACGCGCCCAGCGCCATCCCGCGCCTGGTCGACATCGGCATCGAGCCGTACCTCATCACCAGTTCGCTGCTCGCGACGCTGGCGCAGCGCCTGCTGCGGCGCTCGTGCCGCGCCTGCGGCGGGGCGGGGCAGGTCGCCGACGACCTCGGGCGGCCCACCGGGCGCTGCGAGGCGTGCTACGGCACGGGGTACAAGGGGCGCCTGGCCGTGTACGAGATCATGGCGATGACCGACGAACTGCGCCGATTGACGGCGACGCGCGCGGACGCGGTGACGCTGTACGACACGGCGCTGCGCTCGGGCTTCCGCCCGATGCGCGAGGACGCGCTGGCGAAGGTGCGCCTGGGGTTCACCGACGAGGCCGAGGTCTACCGCGTGCTGCACTAGGCACCCGGCCGCGGGCGCGCCCCCACTATCATCCCGCATCGCCCGACGCGCGACCCCCGCGCCGCCACCAGGAGCACGCGATGACCACCACCAGCGCCGGCCTCGCCGACCGCCTGAAGCTCGAGACGCGCGAGATGCACACCGCCGCGGAGCGCCACCCGCTGCACGCGGCCCTCTTCAAGGGCGAGCGACCGCTGGCGGAGTTCGCGCGGCTGCACGCGCAGACGGCGCTGGTGCAGCGCGCCGTGGAGGCGCGCGTGGGCTCATCGCCCCTGCTGCGCCCGATGCGGCGCGACTACCACACGCGGGCCGAGGCGATGCTGCGCGACGCCGCGGCGTTCGGCGTTGGGCCACACCCTGCCGACGCCACGCGGCGCATGATCGACGAGATCGACCGCGCGGACGAGGCGACGCTGCTGGGGCTGTGGTACGTGCTGGAGGGCGCGACCAACGGCGGGCGGTTCATCGCCGTCGCGCTGACGCGGGCGCACGGCGCGTTTACGATGCCCTCGCTGCACCCGCACGGCGAGCAGCAGGGCGAGCGGTGGGGCGCGTTCCGCGCGGGGCTCGAGTCGCTGGCGCTGACGGCGCCGCAGCAGGACGCCGTCGTCGCGGGCGCGGCCCGCATGTTCCGGCACATGGTCGAGCTCATGGACGAACTCGCCGGCGCGCCCGCGGCGTCGGCCTGAGGCCCGCTTCGCCCGCCTGCCGAACCGACGATCATGGACGTGCGTCCCACAGTGCTCAATGGTCGGACGCTGCGCCTCGAGCCGCTGTCGATGCTGCACGCCCCCGGGCTCGCGGCGATCATCGACGCCGACACGTTCGCGCACTTCCCGCCGCCTTTTCGGCCGGAGGGCGATGCGCTTCACGCGGCCGAGATGTACATCCGCGCCCGCGCGGCCGAGGGCCTCGCGTTCGCCATGGTGCTGCAAGGCGGGACGGACGGCAGTTCCGGCGGGCGCGTCGTCGGCGCCTCGTGCTATCTCGACGTGCGTCCCCAGCACCGGGGGCTGGAGATCGGCGCCACCTTCATCGCCCGGGATCAGCGGGGCACGCGCGTGAACCCCGAGGCGAAACTCCTCATGCTCGGGCACGCGTTCGACACCCTGGGCTGCGTGCGCGTGCAACTGAAGTGCGACGCGCGGAACCTCGCGAGCGCCGCGGCGATCGCGAAGCTCGGGGCCGTGCGCGAGGGCGTGCTCCGCCGCCACATGGTGATGCACGACGGGTTCATGCGCGACACGGTGATGTTCAGCATCACCGACGCGGAGTGGCCGGGCGTGCGCCAACGCCTGCTGGCCCGCCTGGGGT
This sequence comes from Planctomycetota bacterium, assembly GCA_033763975.1. NCBI lineage: Bacteria > Pseudomonadati > Planctomycetota > Planctomycetota bacterium. Next base: position 95,382 of record JANRJM010000009.1, on the reverse strand, counting down.
ATCCTGACGCCCCGTGAGCATGCCCCCCGAGCGGACCGACCCGTCCCCCGCCACGCCCGCCGGCGCGCCGCGCGATCTTCCGCGCCTTGTGGGCGTGTGGGGCGCGGCCGCGGTCATGGTCGGGATCATGATCGGCAGCGGGATCTTCCGCACGCCCACGGCGATCGCGAACGAACTGGGCCAGCCGTGGCTCATCCTCGCGCTCTGGGGCGCGGGGGGCGTGCTGTCGCTGCTCGGGGCGCTCACGTTCTCGGAGCTCGCGTGCATGTACCCGCAGTCGGGCGGGGTGTACGTCTTTCTGCGCGAGGGCTACGGGCGTGCGGCGGCGTTCGTGTTCGGCTGGACGTACATGCTGGTGAGCAAGCCCCTGGCGGCGGCGGGCATCGTCGTGGTCTTCGCCGAGCACGTGTTCACGCTCGCGGGCATCGAGTACGACACGGCGGCCGGGCCCGACTGGCGGGGCAAGGCGCTCGTCATCGGCGTGCTGGCGATGCTGACGTGGATCAACGTGCGGGGCGTCTCGCTCTCGGCGGGCGTCGCGAAGGTGCTGACGGGCGTGAAGTTCGGGGCGCTCGCGCTCATCGTGCTGCTGGCGCTCGCCCTGCGCAAGGGCGACGGCGCGAACTTCGAAACCACGCCGTCCTCCGTGTCGATCTTCGCGGCCCTGGCGCCCGTGCTCGCGGCGATCATGTGGACGTACGACGGCTGGAGCGACATCGGGGCGATCGCGGGCGAGGTGAAGCACCCGCAGCGGAACCTGCCGCGCGCGTACATCCTGGGGACCGCGGCCGTGACGGTGCTGTACGTCGTGGTGAACGCGGTGTATATCTGGCTGATCCCGCTGGGCGAGATGCGGGGGATGGCGACCGTCGCGCCGGCGGTGATGCAGGCGCTGGTGGGCCCGGTGGGCGCGACGCTCGTGACGGGGCTCATCGTGATCTCGACGCTGGGCTCGTCGCACGGGTCGGTGATGACCGGGGGGCGGGTGTCGTTCGCGCAGGCGCGCGACGGGCTGCTCTTCTCGCCGCTGGCGCGGGTGCACCCGCGCTTCCAGACGCCCGCGGTCTCGCTGTGGGTGCAGCTCGCGCTCTCGATCGCCGCGGTGCTGCTGGTGGGCACGTTCGAGAAGCTCGCGGGCGGGTTCGTGTTCACGATCTGGATCTTCTACGGCCTTGCGGGCGGGGCGCTGTTCATCCTCCGCGTGCGCCGCCCGGATGAGGCCAGGCCGTTTCGCTGCCCGGGGTACCCGGTCGTGCCGGCGCTGTTCGTGCTGGCGGCGGGGGCGATGACCGTGATGGCCGTGATCGACGACCCGCTCACCACGGGGGTGTGGATCGGCGTGCTGGTGGCGGGGTTCCCGGCGTACGCGTTGTGGCGGCGGGTGGCGAAGCGCTCGAACGGGTGATCGCTGGGGCCCGACACTCCTCCGATGCGAGGCGTGCGCTTACTCGCCGAAGAGCGTGCGGAAGTCGCGAGCGCCGTGGACGACGCGGATGATCCGCACGCACCGGGCGTCGATCCGGTAGAGCACGACGTACGGACGAATCACGATGCATCGCAGGCCGCGCCGGATATCGTCGCGCTGACGTCCGGACTTTGGCGCGTCGGCGAGCCGGGCGATGGCGCGGATCAGACGTTCGGCCAGCAGGTCCGCGCGGCGCGGCCCGCTTTCTTCGGTTACGGTCGCAACGATGGCCTCGATGTCGCGCGCCGCCTCGGGCGAGACGGTGACGCCGGTCACGCGGCGCTTCGGCCCGTGCGCCCCCGCCGGGACACGCGCCGCCTCACCTCGTCGAGCCCGAGCCAGCCGTCGCGTGTGGCAGAAGCCTCGCCCTGGTCGAGCAGCGACCGCAGGCGTCGCAGTTCCGCCCTGCGGATCGCCTCTCGCTCATCGAGCGCCCGGAGCGCCTCGCGCACGACCTCGCTCGCGGACGCGTACGCCCCCCCCTTCACGCGGGCGGCGACCTTTCTCGCCAGTTGGGGCGTGAGGGACACGTTGAGCGTGTGCTGCTTGGCCATATGGCAAAGTATAGCACTTTATGGCGGTGGGCGGCCTGCGCCGGGCGGCACCGTCTCGCCGCACTCCGGGCACCGGGCGGCCCGCAGGCCGGTGAGGTCGTACCCGCAGTGGATGCAGATGGGCCCGACGGGCTCCACGGGCTCGCTCGGGCGGCCGGGCCCTTGGGCCTCGTCGGGCCCTTGCGGCTCGGTGTTGTATCGCCCTGCCGCGATGTATAGCAACCACCCGCCGAGGATGCAGACGCCCCACACCGCGAGCGCTCTGTAGTCGACCGCGTGCACCGACACTCGGCATGTTCCACATCGGAACGGGCGCGGCGGCGGGGCCCAGACGCCGTACTGCAGCACGCAGTCCTCGCACAGGCAGCCGTCGTACGCCGCCGGCAGCGTCAGGGTCGAATAGGCCGCGGCGGATGTTCGCGCGCCGTGGTCGCTGTTCGCCCCGGCGGGCGATACGAGCATCGGCACCGCCAGGATCCACGCCGCTCTTGCCCGGGATGCACGCACGCCGGGTCTACCGGCGCGGGCGCGCCACGGTTGCGGCGCGCGGGTGTTGGTTGCGACGCGACGATCGCGGTTGCGACGCGCTGATCCCGGTGGCTACGCGATGGTCATCATCGGCGGGTCGAGGGGCAGGTTGCGCGCGTGCTTGAGGAACGCCGCGACCTGGGCCCGCACCTCCACCATCGAGTCGCCGGCGAACTTGGCGCGGAACGCGCGGGCGATCTCGAACGCGACGACGTTTTCGACGACGACGCTCGCGGCCGACACGGCGCAGATGTCGCTCCGCTCGTACTGGCTCGCCTGCGCCTCCTTCGTGTTGAGGTCCACGCTCGGCAGCCCGCGCAGCAGCGTCGAGATCGGCTTCATGGTGGCGCGGACGACCACGGGCTGGCCGTTGGTCATGCCTCCTTCGGTGCCGCCGGCGTTGTTGGTGTCGCGCGTGAAGCCCAGGGACGGGTGCGTATCGCGGATGGCGGGGTCGAAGCGGATGGGGTCGTGCACCGCGCTGCCGGGGACTGCTCCCGCGCGCGTGCCCAGGCCGATCTCGACGGCCTTGATCGCTTGCACGCCCATGACGGCGTAGGCCAGGCGCGCGTCGAGCTTGTCGCGCCAGTCCATGCAACTGCCCAGCCCGGGCGGGCAGCCGAAGACGTGCGCCTCGACCTGCCCGCCGACGGTGTCCTTGTCGAGCTTCGCCGCCCGGATGATCTCCTTGTGGCGCGCGGTCACGCCCTGGTCGGGGCAGTAGGTCTCGCTCGCGTCGCGCGGGCCGACCAGGCCTCGCCACGTGTGCTCGGTGACGCCGACGTCCGTCGCGGCGTCGCGGATCGACCGCACGAAGCCGAAGGTCTCGATGGCGAACTCGCGGAGCAGGCAGCGGGCGAGCGCTCCGGCCGCGACGCGGGCCGCGGTCTCGCGGGCGCTGGCGCGCTCGAGCGTGTCGCGGCAGTCGGTGGTGAGCCACTTGATGCTGCCCGCGAGGTCGGCGTGCCCGGGGCGCGGGCGATGCACGGGCGGGGTCTTCTTCGCGTCGTCGAGGCGCGAGTCCTTGTTGGGGATCAGGAACGCGACGGGCGAGCCGATGGCGGCGCCCTGGCGCACGCCCGAGAGCACCTGGACGTGGTCGTCTTCGAGGCCCTGGCGCCCGCCGCGCCCGTACCCGCCCTGGCGGCGCTGGAGTTCGGCGTTGATGAACTCGAGGTCCACGCTCAGCCCGGCGGGCAGGCCCGAGACGATGACGACGAGCCCGGGGCCGTGAGACTCGCCGGCGGTCTGGTAGTCGAGCATGGGCGCAGGGTAGCGGCGGGCGCGGGCCGCACGCCCGGCAGGGGGCGTCACTCTTCGGGCAGCCACCAGCCCTGAAACGAGCCCAGCAGGTCCGAGTAGTCGTCGGTCCAGAGCGAGGTGCCGGTCGAGGGCGGCGGGGCTTGCCAGGCGCCGGGGAGCGCGAGCGAGCCGAGGGCCGCGGGGGAGCGCGCGAGCACGACCCAGTCGGACTGGCGTTTGGCCTCCTTCGCTTCGTCGGAGAGGACGAGCGGGTCGAGGCGCATGCGGACGGTCAGGTTCTCTTCTTCGCCGATGCGCGCCAGCACGGGCGCGAGTTCGAAGTAGCGGCTCGAGACATGGAACGCGAGGATGCCGTCGTCGGCCAGGACGCGCAGGTACGTCCGCACCGCCTCGAGCGTGATGAGGTGCACGGGGATGGCGTCGGACGAGAACGCGTCGATCACGATGAGGCGGTACGTGCCCGCGGGGGCGCTCGCGATGTCGACGCGTCCATCTCCCGGGCGCGCGGGCGAGGCGACGCGCACCGTGGGGTCGCGCATCGCGTCGGTGATGTACGAGAAGTAGGCGGGCGTGCGCGCGAACTCGAGCACGGCCGGATCGATCTCGTAGATGTCCCACGACGAGTTGGGGCGGGCGTACGCCAGCAGGCTGCCGGTGCCGAGCCCGATGAGCGCGACGCGATCGAGGCGCCCCGAGTCGGTGAGTTCGCGCATGACGTCGCCGATGGGGCCCGTCGGGTGGTAGTAGGTCGTGGGGATGAGATGGAGGAACTTGATGCGTTCCTCGCGCGGGATGCCGGCGTTGCCCCGTGCAAAGAGCAGGCGTCGGCGGAACTCGGCGTCGGGGTAGGGCGTCAGGTCGCCCAGCACGAAGTCGGTCCGGAGCTGGATGCCGTGCAAGGTTGTGCCGTGACGCAGTTCGCGCCGGGTGTTGGCCTGGTCGCTGGCGACGGCGTGCACGCCGAAGAACGTGCGCCGGATGTCGAGGGTGTAGGCGCCCACCGAGGCGAGCGTCGCGCCGAGCATGACGCCCAGCACGGCGCCGGCGAACCGCACCGACCCGCGCCGGACCAGTGTCAGCGCCACGATGAACGTGGGGATGCCCACCAGCACGAGCAGCGCCGTGTACGACGAACTGCCGGCGCCGTCGGTGGACGGCGCGAGGATGACCCCGGTCTGCGAGGCGGTGATCAGGTTCAGGACGCCCACGAGCAAGACGAGCATCGCGACGCCGGCGACGCCCCATTCGAGCAGGCGGCGGCGGGGCGACATGGCGCGCAGCACGTCGTCGGTCTGCGGGCGCAGGAGGAGCGCCAGGCCCAGCACCAGCGGGTACTCCAGCACCTGCTCGAACACCACCGGCGCCACGAGCGCGTTGAGCACGCCCCCCAGGACGCCCCCGAGCGACAGGCACAGGTAGAACTCGGTGAGGTGCGCGGCCGGCGGGCGCGATTCCGCGAGGCGCGTGTGGCACAGCATCGCCAGCACGAGGAAGCCCCCGACGTGGAGCCCCGCGATGACCAGGATCGGGTACGTCGCGCCGGCGAGCGTCGGGATCACGATCCCCAGCAGTGCGAACGGCGCCACCCGCCCCCACCACCGCGCGGACGGCGCCACCCGGGGCGAGAACGCCCACACGAAGGAGAGCAGGTAGAGCGACAGGGGCAAGACCCACAGCAGCGGGATCGCCGCGACATCGGTCGAGATGTGCTGCGTTACGCCGAGCATGAGGCTGGAGGGGACGAGGCTCAGCACGATCCAGCGCAGGCGATCGGCGTTCGAGGGCGGGCTCGCTGCGAGGGCGGGCGGCCCGCCGGACGACGAGGCCGGAACCTCGGCGCGTGCCGCGGGTTCGGGCCGGGGCCTGGCGCGCACCGCGCCCCACGCCACCAGCGCGACCAGGGCCACGAACGCGGCGCCCCACGCCATGAACTGCGTCGCGCGCGAGAGCAGCGGCTCGACCAGCAGCGGGTATGCCAGCAGGCCGACGAAACTGCCCGCGTTGCTCGCGGCGTACAGAAAGTACGGGTCCTTCGCCGCCCGGTGGTCGGTGCGCGAGAACCACCGCTGCAGCAGCGGGCCCGACGTCGAGACCGCGAAGAACCCCGGACCCACCAGCAGCGCGAGCGTCAGCACGAGCGACAGCGTGGGCGACGCGGCGTCGGCCACGGGCACGCCCGCCGTGAGGCGCGCGACGGGCCCGTTCTCCGAGAGAGCCGCGTACGCGACGTGGGCGCCGGCGGCCAGCAGCACGCCGACGTGGACGATCCGCTGCGTCTTCTCCGTGGCGCGGCTGGTGAGCGCGTGCGCGTAGAGGTATCCCGCGAGCAGGACCGCCTGGAAGAACACCATGCACGTGCTCCACACCGCCGGGCTCCCGCCGAGCATCGGCAGCAGCACCTTGCCCGTCATGGGCTGGACGAGGAAGAGCAGCGCGGCGGAGAGGAAGATGGCGAGGGCGAACAGCCGGAGCACGGGCACAGGGTACCGGGTCCGCGGGCGTGTGCGCCGTGGTTCTCGGCCCCCGCGGAAGGTCGCCGGCGTGGCGGGCGTCGGGCTCAATACAGTTTCGCGATGATCCGCATCGCCATCCGGATGCTGCTGGGCCAGACGGCGCGGTGGCTGGGCGTGGTGCTCGGGATCCTGCTCTGCACGTTCCTCATCACGCACATGCTCTCGATGTTCTCGGGGATGATGCGTCGCAGCTACGCGCTGGTGAGCGACATTCCCGAGGCCGAGGTCTGGGTGATGGATCCGGCGGTGGAGTACGTGGACGAGCCCGCGGGCATGCCCTCGACCGCGCTGTCGCGCGTGCGCGGGGTGCAGGGGGTCGCGTGGGCCGTCCCGCTCTACACGGGGAGCCTGCGCGTGCGTCTTCCCAGCGGGGCGCTGCGCCCGGTGCTGCTGATCGGCGTGGACGACGCGACGCTGATCGGTGCGCCGAGGAACCTGGTGGCGGGGAGCCTCGACGCGCTGCGCGCCACGGACAGCGTGATCATGGACTCGTCCTCGGCGCAGGGGCTGATGCGGATGCCGGTGGAGGCCCCCGCCCGCGCGGTCGGCTGGAACATGCCGGACCTCTCGCTCCCCACGCGTCCGCTGCGCGTGGGCGACGAGATGGTGGTGAACGACCATCGCCTGGTGGTGGCGGGGATCGCCGAGCTGACGCCGCGGTTCCTCGCCAAGCCGGTGATGTACACCACCTACAGCCGCGCCGAGTTCGTCACCCCGCGCCAGCGCAACCTGCTCTCGTTCGTGCTGGTGCGTGCCGCCCCGGGCAGCACGCCCGCGCAGGTCGCGGACCGCATCCAGCGCACGACCGGCCTGCGCGCCCGTACCTCGGCACAGTTCGCCGACGACACCTACTGGTACTACGTCCGCACGACGGGGGTCGTGGCGCGCATCGCGCTCATGATCGGCATCGCCGTTGTCGTGGGCATCTCGGTGAGTTCGCTCCTGCTCTACCTCTTCACCGTCGACAACGCCCGGTACTACGTGACGTTCAAGGCGCTGGGCGCGGGCACCGCGACGATCCTGCGGATGGTCGCGGCGCAGGCGCTCGTCTCGGGGTTCATCGGCTTCGGGCTGGGCGTGGGCGCCTCGTCGCTGCTGGGGTCGTCCGTCTCGGTCGAGGCGATGCCCTACGCGCTCACCCACTTCACCATGCTCTTCGCCGGGAGCATCGTCCTGCTCGTCTGCGTCGTGTCGGCGTTGCTCAGCGCCATGAAGGTGCTGCAGTTGGACATCGGCACCGTGTTCAAGTCCTAACCTCCGCCCGTGCCACCCGACCCCGCCACACCCCGCGCCGCACCCCGCGCCTTCGACGCCATCGTCTGCGACATCGACGGCTGCCTGGCGCCCGAGAGCAGCGCTCCGCTCGATGCGCCCGCGCTGGCGCGCCTCGCGGAGCACAACGTCCGGGCCCAGCGCGAGGCCGACCGCCCGGTGCTGTCGCTCTGCTCCGGGCGCCCCGGGGCGTTTGTCGAGTGCCTGTGCCGCCTGCTGAGCAACACGAGCGTGCCGTGCGTGGCCGAGATGGGCGTCTGGCTGTTCGACCCGCGGGTTGGGCGCTTCGAGATGGACCCGGGCATCACGCCCGCGCACGTGGGCGCCGTCCGCGAGGCCACGGCCTGGGTCGAGCGCGAACTGGTGCCCCGCGGCGTGATGATCCAGCCGGGCAAGAGCGCGTCGCTCTCGCTGTGGCACGCCGATCGGGAGTGGCTGTTCGCGCAGAAGGCCCGCCTCGCCGAGGTCTTTGCGCGCGAGGGGTGGCCCCTGCGGGTCTCGAGCACGGTCGCGTGGGTCAACTGCGACCTGGCGCACGTGAACAAGGACACGGGGATCGCGCGGGCGGTGGCGGGCGCGGGCCTTACGAAGGCGCGCCTGGCGGGGATCGGCGACACGCTGGGCGACCTGGCGATCCGCGAGAGCGTCGGGTGGTTCGCGTGCCCGGCGAACGCGGCCCCGGAACTGAAGGCCCGGGCCGATTACGTCTCGCCGCACGCGGAGATCGAGGGCGTACTCGACATACTCACGCACCTGCCGCGGGGCTGAGGCGTGAGCGCAGGTCCTTGGCACTGCGCTGCAGCAGCCCCAGGTAGCGGTAGACGATGAAGACCACGCCCCAGAAGGCCAGGCCCAGCAGCCCGAGGACTTGAAGCCCATGCACCTCGTTCAGCTTCGTCACGCGGACGACCCAGTTCGCCGCCACAAGGCCGATGATCCAGGGCACGGCCCGCATGAGCCGCTGCAACGACTCGACGGCGGCGCGATTCTCGGTCTGGCGCATGAGGAACGACAGCACCGGCGCCATCGCCGCGACGTGCACCCACAGCAGCACGAGGAATCCCAGCGAGCGCACCTGCTCGACCCAGGGCTCGATCACCGGCAGCACATTGCCCACCAAGGGCGATGGCACGATGCGCAGGCCCGCGATGATGGCCGTGACAGTCGCGATGGCGGCGACCGCGCCGGCCGAAATCTCGGTGCGTCGCAGCCGCACCTCGAGGTGATGCCGCTCCGCGATGTCCGAGAGCGCGGGACGCACGTCCCGGAGCGTGCGCACGAACCACCACGCCAGGGCGGCCGACACCGTCATCACGGCGAACAGGACGACTTCCCGTCCCCCGGCCATGAGCGCCGCGACGACAAACGCCACCGCGAAGGCTCCCCAGGCCAGCGAGATCGACCACCAGCCGATCGTGTGCATCCGCCTCAGAAGCGCCGCCAGTTCGATGACGCGCCCGGCGGGCAACTCCCCCGCCACCAGCGCCCGCGATTCGCTCACCGGACGCGCACACTCCGGGCATACCGCGTCGCCGGGCAGGCCCCGCAGTTCGTACCCGCACCCGACGCACGGCACGGAGGCCGTCGGCGGCAGCACCGTCACGCGGTCGGGGAGGGGCGGGGGCAACCGGGGCGGGAACGGCGCTCGTACCGGCGGCGCGCCTTCGGGCGGCGCGGCTTCCGGCGGCGCGGGCTCGTGCGCGTCGGTGCGAACGGGCACGCCCGTCGACGGCGCGTCGCTCACGGCGCTCCGGCCTCCGGTGCCCCGATGGGCTTGACGTACCGGTCGAACCACTCGACCATCTCGGCGAGCACGTGCCCGACGCTCTCCCGGGCCGCGTACCCGTGGCTCTCGTAGGGCAGCACGACCAGTCGCGCCGTCCCGCCCTGGCCCTTGATGGCCTGGAACAGGCGTTCGGACTGGATGGGGAAGGTGCCGGAGTTGTTGTCGATCTGCCCGTGGATGAGCAGCACCGGCGTCTTGATCTTGTCCGCGAACGTGAAGGGCGACATGTTCACGTAGACGTCGCGGGCTTCCCAGAAGCTGCGGCGTTCGCTCTGGAACCCGAAGGGCGTGAGCGTGCGGTTGTACGCCCCGCTGCGCGCGACCCCGGCGCGGAACATCCCCGCCGGCGCGTGCGCCAGCAGGTTGGCGGTCATGAACGCGCCGTAGCTGTGCCCCGCGACGCCCACGCGGCGCGGATCGGCCACGCCCATCGCCGCCGCCTTGTCGATCGCCGCCTGCGCGTTCGCGACGATCTGCGTCACGAACGTGTTGTTCACCGTCTCGGGGTCTCCCACCACCGGCATCGACGCGTCGTCCATCACCGCGTAGCCCGCGAGCAGCAGGAACAGGTGGCTGCTCCCCGCGATCCGCGTGAACCGGTGCTCCGACCCTTCGACCTGCCCGGCGGTCGACGCGTCGGACACTTCGTTCGGGTACGCCCAGATGATCAGCGGCAGGCGCTCGCCCCCCGTGTACCCGGGCGGGGTGAACACCGTCGCCGACAGCGGCACGCCGTCCGCCCGCGCGTACGTCACGATCTCCTTCTTGATCGAGCGGATCTGGGGCGTGGGGTCCTTAAAGTCGGTCACCGCCCGCGCCTCGCTCAGCCCGCCCCCGGACAGCGTGCGCACCCGCACGTTCGGCGGGCTCGTCTTCGTCTCGTGCGACGTCAGCACCAGCAGCCCGGGCTCGGCCCGGCCCTCCACCACGTCGATCACGCTCTCGTACTGCTCGCCCTCGCAGCGCCACAGGCGCGTCGTCGACAGATCCGCCAGCGACAGGCGATCCAGGAACGGACGCTCGCCCTCGGGCGTCGCCCCGGCCCCGGCCAGGAACACCCCGTCGTCGTGCACCTTGATCACCGTGAAGCCCTGCGCCGTGCGATCGGTGATCGGCGAGCCCGGGTCGTTGTACCGGTCGTTGATCGACCGGTCGAACACCACCCGCGTCTCGCCGGTGCGCGACATCGCCCGGTCGGCCTCGATCAGGTACGTCCGCGTCCAGCGCCGCTCACGCTCGTACTCGCTCAGCATTGCGCGCGACGTCGGGGCGCCGGGCGCCTCTTCCATCCACGTGACGCCGCTGAACCGGTGCTGCACGCGCAGGAACTCCGACGGCTCGCCCGCGAAGGGCGCCGCCCACGTCATCACCCGATCGCGGTGCTCTACCTTCTTCCGTGGGTCGCCGCCGTCCAGCGCCTCGGCCCAGAGCAGCGTCGCCGGACGAACCTCCACCCATTCCAGCCCGCGCGGCCCGGTCTGCACGCCCTGCGTCGGGATCGTGTCGCGCAGCGGCATCCGCGCGACTTCCTTTACCACCCGCCCGTCCGACGCGCTCCAGACCTCCCAGACCTGCGGGAACAGGCTCCACGGCACCAGGAACGAGTACGGGCGTTCCACCCGCCCCACCAGCAGGTACTCGCCCGACGGGCTCGCCGACGCCTCCGCGTAGATCCCCGGCGTGCCGATGTTCCGCCGCGCGCCCGTCTCGACATTCACCACCGCCAACTGCGAGGGCATGATCCAGTCGAACAGCGCCTCGTCGTACGTGTCGGAAAGCAGGTCCTGGTACGTCCGCACCGGGGCGGTCTCGCCCGTCGCGTCCTGCACCACCGGGCCGTCCGGGCGGCGCGGGCGTTCGGGCATCGCCCCGCGCCCCTGCGGCACGAACTTGACCAGCAGGTGCTTCTGATCGGGCATCCAGCGGGCCGTGGCGCCCGACGCACCGTGCACCGTCGCGTCGGTCAGGCGCTTGGCCTTCCCGCTCGCGACGTCGAGCACCCACAACTCCACGCCCTGATCCAGCGTGTTCGTGAACATCGCGAAGCGCCCATCCACCGACCACGACGGGCCCGACAGGTTCGCCTCGCCCCCCAGGTCGACCGGCATCGGCGCCGCCTTGCCGGCGACGTCGCGCAGCGTGAACCCGCTGATGCGCCTGGGCCCGTGCGGCCCGCTCGTCAGCGGGTTCAGCCGCGACCCGCCCAGACGCAGCATCGGCGCCGACAGATCGGACACTGGGGGCAGCCCGCGATAGTGCAGCAGCAGCATGCGCGATCCGTCCGGGCTGATCGACACGCCCGGCGTGGGCGGGGTATCGAGCACCGCCCGGATGGCCTCGGGGGGCTCGCGGTATCCGCCGCGCCCCGCGGGCTGGGCCGCGCTCACGCCCGGGCTCCACAGCGCCAGGCACCCGATGGCGCCGAGCAGGCCCGCACGCACGACGCCCCGGACGCGCCCGCCGCCGGGCGCCGCCCACGATCGAATCTGTGCACACATGGCGACTTCCTCCGCATGGATGAGCGATGCTACCACGATTCGGCGCGCATACGCGGGAGGGCGTCGCCTGTTACCGTCGCCCGGCCGCCGCCAGCCCCGCCTCGCCGATCACTTCCTCGGCGTAGTCGTTCATCGCGTCGCGCAGCTGTTCGAAGCTGTCGAGGACGTAGTAGATCGGCTGGAAGTGGTCGATTTCGAAGTCGGTCTCGCAGATGCGGCGGAGGTCGAACGGGCGCCACTCCGGCACCTCGCGGGGCGTGCAGTCGGGCGTGCCCGCCCCGCCCGCGCGCTCCCACTGGCCCTTGAGGGCGTACTCGCTCTCCGCGTGGCTGCTCACCAGCCCGCTGCCGTACACCTTTACCTGCCCGTCCTCGCGGATGAGGCCGAACTCGACGGTGAACCAGAACAGGCGCGCCAGGTGCGTCACGTGCGTCGGATCGTCGCAGAGGAGGGCCGCCTTCCCGTAGGTCTGCAGGAAGTCGGCGAACACCTTGAGCGTGTGCAGCGGGACGTGCCCGAAGACGTCGTGGAAGATGTCCGGCTCGGGCAGGTAGTCCATGACCTCGCGCGGGCGGATGAGCACCGTCGTGGGGAACTCGCGCTGCGCGAGGCACGCGAAGAACGCCTTGGCCGGCAGGTAGCCCGGCACGCCGTAGCTCGCCCACTCGCTCTGCGCCTGCAGGAACTTGTTGATCCCGTCGAGGCGCGTGCCGCCCGCCACCTTCACGCCGCCAGCGATCTCGATGTCCTGCGCCAGCACCAGGTCGTCGAGCAGCGGGAGGCGGTCGCGCGTGAGGCGGAGAATCCGCATCCCCTCGATGAACTGGCGCGACACCTGCTGCTCGAGCACCGTCCACCGCCGGTCGAAGAGGTCCCGCCACACGTCGTGATCGGCCCGCGTGTACAGCTCGTAGCGCTGCGTGATGTAGAACTTGTCGGCGTCGATCTCCGACGCGCTCTGCCCAGGCGCCGCGTCCGCCGCCGCCTGCGCGATCCGCGCCTCGTCGCCCGCGATCACGTTGTTGTACCGGATGTCCTGGCGCATGTCGCGCACCTCCCGCCGCCCGCGCGGGACCAATCGCCCGGCGCGCGGCCATCCATTCTATGTGGGCGGGGTGCGCTCGAAACACCGCCACGCGTCGGCCTCGCTGATGGCCTGCCTCGGCGCGATCCGCCGTTCCCGCGCCATCCCCGCGCGTCCGCGATCCACCGCCGCCCGCACCGAATCCTCCGGGTTCGCCCGCACGATCGGCACGTCGCTGCCGAACCACAGCAGCTCTCCCGGGCGGCATCCGCTCGCCATGAGATCGCGCAGCGGCAGCACGCGCTCGAGCCGGTCGGCCAACTGCCGCTCCAGCACCTCGATGTCCGTCAGCAGGTGGCACGGCTGCACGCTGCACACCACTCCCAGCCCCGCGAACCGCCCGACGTCCGCCGGGTGCACCAGTTCCGCGTGCTCGATGCGCAGCGCGGGGGTCCCCGGGCGGATCCACACGTGCTTGCCGGGGCCGGCGCGCTCCCATGCGTCGAGCACGGCCCGCACCGCGCCGTCGCCGATCGCGTGCGCCGCCAGGCCGAGCCGGGCCGCCCGCGTCCGGGCGATCGCCCCGTCCAACTGCGCGGGGGTCAGCAGCGCCATGCCCGTCGGGCGCTCGGGCATCGGGTCGGCGTAGGGCTCCAGCATCCACGCGGTGCGGGCGTTGAGCGTGCCGTCCACGAACACCTTGGCGCCCGCCAGCACGACGTCGTCGCGCTGCCACGCCCCTGCGCCCGCCAGCACCTCGTCGAACACTTCCAGCGCCGGGTAGAGCTTGACGAGCACCGGCAGTTCTCCCGCCGACGCCATGCGCGACAACTCCGGGCCCAGCCACGCCGGGCTCAGCAGGTCGTGCACCTCCGAGAACCCCAGCGCCCGCAGGTGGGCGAGCGCGTCGAGCACGACGCGCGCGCGTTCCTCGCCCTGCGGCTCGGGCTCGGCGACCCGCACCTTCCACGCCGCGCTCTCCAGCAGCAGGCCCGTCGGCGTGCCGTCGCGCGCCCGCTCGACCACCCCGCCGGGCGGGTCTGGGTCGGCGTCGGCGATGCCCGCGGCTCGGAACGCGGCGCTCCCCGCGACGAGCGCGTGGTGATCGAACGACATCACGTACGCCGGTCGGCCGCTCGCGATCGCGTCGATTTCATCACGCGTGGGCCAACGAGCGTCGCGCCAGGCGCTGACCCGCGCACCCCGGGCCGCCAGCCAGCGCTTCCCGGCGGGGTCGTCGGCCGACAGCGCATCCGCACGCTCGCGCAGGCGTTCCAGGCATTCCTCGCGCGAGACGCAGTCCGAGAGGTCGAGCGTGCGCAAGGCGAGACCGAGCATCGGGATATGCGCGTGCGCCTCGCGGAGCCCCATCGCGTTCATGCCCGCGCCCCCATGAGGCGTTCGACGGCGCGGCGCGCATCCTCTGCACTGGAGGCTTCATCGTCGAACTCCAGACGCACCAGCCCGAACCTGCCCCGAACCTGCACGCCCCACGGGTCGACGCCCAGCGCGACCGGCGCCGCCGGGCGAACGCCGGCGCGCGCCAGGCACACGTCCGCCAGACGGGCCGCGTCCTCGTTCATCACGCGGCAGAGGTCTCGTTCTATCGCGCCGATGGGGCTGGCGCGGATGACCTCCGGGCCGGACGCGATGACGTCCGCTCGGCGCACCGCCTCGATCTCCAATCGGTACCACGGTGCATGCTCGGGGCGGCCGAAGCTGGCCTCCCAGCGCGCGGTGAGCGCATGCCCCCGGGGTACAGGTGTGGGCACGCCCAGCAGTTGCAGCGCGTCGGCGCCCTCGTCGGGGGTGCAGAGCGTGGCGGACTCGGCGTCGTCGAGCGGGATGGGAGAGTTGAAGACGGGCCGCCCGGACGCGGGATCGACCACGAACTTCACCTCGACCGCGTGCTCGTCGGCGAGCAGCATGCCGCCGGTGCCCGCCCAGAGGAGGCGGCGAAGCGCAGCCATCGGGTCGCGATCGCTCACGCCAGCATTGTGGGTTGGGCGAGACGCTGTGGCAAGGGGTCGCGGCGGGCGAATTGAGGTGGATCGGCGCTCACCGTCGGTTCACGCGCGACTCACGGCGTCGCGGGCGGGGGTTCACGGGGGGCGGGAGGACGTGCAAAACGGAAGCGGGACCGCTGTTCGCGGCCCCGCCCCGTCGAGTTCGTCTGATTGTCGGCGAGCGGCTCCGCGTCAGAATCTCGCGGAGGGCACGCAGGTGGCGTGCGTCGCCGGTTGGCAGGGCCGCGCGGGCTTGAGTGCGAGGCGCGAGCGTGTGCTCGCGAGGGCGCCCGGATGGGACGCCGCGCCCCGCCCGCCGCGGCGAGGCGCTACTTCTTCTTCGCCTTCTTCTTGGCCTTCTTCTTGGCCTTCTTCTTCGCCATGAAATGGACTCCTTGAGAGTGGATCACCGATCGGGGCGGCATCGGCCGCCCGCTTACTTCGAGGCTTTCTTCTTGGCCTTCTTCTTGGCCTTCTTCTTCGCCATGACGCGTTCTCCGTCGTGCGTTCCTGTCGGCGGCGCGGCGCACCATGCCCCGCATACCCCGCCGCTCATGCTGGCAGATTATCGGAAGTCGCTCGCGCGCCGCTTGAGTTCACACGAAAAATTGCAGACGACGATCAACCGTCGCTCGCGCGCCTCTCCGTAGACTCTCCTCATCGTCGCGAGATCGACCCCGCATGAACGACATCACCACCATCACGCTGCCCAACGGCCTCGCGCTCGCCGTCGAGCGCATGCCGGGCGTCAAGAGCGCCGCCATCTCCATCCTGCTCCCCGCCGGCGGCGCCTTCGATCCCGCCGATCGCCTCGGACGCGCCGCCATGTGGAGCGAACTCGTCATGCGCGGCGCGGGCGACCTCTCCTCGCGACAGCAGGCCGACGCCTTCGATCGCGCGGGCGTCTCGCGCACCGCGTCGTGCGGCCCGATCACCTTCCGCATCGCCGGCGTCTTCGTCGGGCGCAGCCTCCCCATCGCGCTCCCGCTGCTCCTCGACATGGTCCGCCGCCCGCGCATGAGCCCCGACGCCATCGATCCCGCGCGCGACCTCGCCCTCCAGGCGCTCGCCTCGCTCCACGACGATCCGCACGAACGCGCGGTCCTGCTCGCGCGCGAGCGGCACCTCCCCGATCCCCTCAATCGCTCGGGCCTGGGCGATGAGCCCGGCCTCCGCGCCATCTCGCGCGACGATCTCCTCGACGGCTGGGCCCGATGCGCTCGCCCGCGCGGCTCCGTCGTCGCCGTCGCCGGAGATGTCTCGCGCGAGAGCGTCCTCGCCTCGCTCGAGCCCCTTATCACCGACTGGACCGGCTCCAACCCCGAGCCCGCGCCCGGAGCCGCCCCCGTTCGGGGCTACTCGCACGAGCAGGACGACACCAGCCAGGTCCAGATCCTCGTCGTCTCGGACGCGCCACCCGAACATCATCCCGACTCCATCCTCGAGAAGCTCCGCGCCGCCGTCCTTTCCGGCGGCATGTCGGGCCGCCTGTTCACCGAGGTTCGCGAGAAGCGTGGTCTGTGCTACAGCGTCAGCGCGTCCTATCAGGGCGATCGGGCCTTCGGGCTCTTCTCGGCGTACGTCGGCACCACCCCGGAGCGCGCCCAGCAGTCGCTCGACGTGCTCCTCGCGGAGCTGGATCGTCCGGGCACGCCCGCGGGCCGCGTCACGCAGGACGAGTTCGACCGCGCCCGCATCGGCATGAAGTCCGCGCTGGTCTTCAGCGGGGAATCCACCGCCGCCCGCGCCGCCGCGCTGGCCTCGGACATGCGCCGCATCGGACGGCCGCGTGCGCTCGACGAACTTGCGGACGCGATCGACGCCGTCACGCTCGACCGCCTCAACGACTACCTGGCCCGGCGCGACCCGGGGCGTCGCACCATCCTGACGCTGGGCCCGCGCGCCCTCGTCGCGCCCGTCTAGGCCTCGCCACCCGGCGGGCACCGGTCGCTACACTCCGCCCCGTGCCCCGATCCCCGGCCCGGTACGCGCGACGTGCATGGCAGTACCTGCTGCTGGGGGCGTGCCTCTGCGCGCTCGGCGCGTTCCTGGTCTACCCCATCATCCTCACCGTGCGGGGCGGGTTCTACGAGGATCCGGCCGCCCGCACCGGCTTCACGCTCTCCCACCTGCGCCTGGTCTTTGAAGACCCCCGGCTGGTGCGTGCCCTCGCGAACTCGCTCACCATCGCGACGCTGACCACCGTGCTGTCGGTGCTCATCGCGCTGCCGCTCGCGGTGCTGTCGGCGCAGTTCGACTTCCCCGGCAAGCGTTTCTTCAACGCGGCGGTGCTCGTCCCGCTGATCTTGCCCCCGTTCGTCGGGGCGTTGGGCATGCGTGCGATCCTGGGGCGTGAGGGGGCGCTGAACGCGTTGCTCGGCACCGACATCGACATCCTCGGCAACGCCGCCATGGCCGGCGTCGTCGTCGTGCAGGCCCTGGGCCTGTACCCCATCATCTATCTGAACGCGACGGCGTCGCTCGCGAACCTCGACCCCGCGCTCGACGAGGCCGGGCGCAGCCTGGGCGCCTCCTTCGCCCGGCGGTTCGGACGCATCACGCTCCCGCTCGTTCGCCCGGGCCTCTTCGCGGGGGCGACCATCGTCTTCATCTGGAGTTTCACCGAGCTCGGCACGCCCCTGATGTTCGACTACTACGAGGTCGCGTCGGTGCAGATCTTCAACGGGCTGAAGGAAGTGGAGAACTCGGCCCGCCCCTACGCCCTCACCGTGGTCGTGCTCGCCATCGCGATCCTGTCGTACGCGATCGGCAAGTTCGCGTTCGGTCGCCAGGGCTACGCGATGCAGACGCGCGCCTCGCGTGCCGGGGCCGCGGCCCCGCTCACGGGGTTCGCGGGGCTGGCCGCCACCGGCGCGTTCGCCCTGGTCGCGTTCCTCGCGCTGCTCCCGCACCTGGGCGTGGTGCTGACGAGCGTGACGCGCCCCGGGGCGTGGTACGCCACGGTGCTCCCGACCGCCTTCACCGCCTCGCACTACGAGCAGGCGCTCACCAGCGCGGACGCGTTCGGCGCCATCTCCAACAGCCTCCAGCTCTCGGCGCTCGCGATGATCGTCGACATCGGCATCGGGCTGCTCATCGCCTACCTCATCGTCCGCACCACCCTCCGCGGGCGCTGGCTGCTCGACGCCCTGTGCATGCTTCCCCTCGCCGTGCCCGGGCTCGTGCTGGCGTTCGGCTTCGTCGCGATGAGCCTGCGCTGGCCCTTCGGCAAGGACGGCCCGCTCAGCGGGTTCGCGAGCATCCTCGCGACCGACCCCAGCCCCGTGCCGTTCCTGATCGTCGCGTACGCCGTGCGGCGCCTGCCGTACGTCGTGCGGTCGACGGTCGCGGGGCTCGAGCAGACCAGCGGCGACCTGGAAGAGGCGGCGATGAACCTGGGCGCGTCGCGGTTCACCGCGGTTCGTCGCGTGATCGTGCCGCTCATCATGGCGAACCTGATCGCGGGCGGGCTGCTGGTCTTCAGCTTCTCGATGCTCGAGGTGAGTGACTCGCTGATCCTGGCGCAGCAGACGGCCGACTACCCGATCACCAAGGCGATCCTGGCGTTCATGGACCGGCTGGGCGACGGGCCGTACATCGCCAGCGCGATGGGCGTGTGGGGCATGGCGCTGCTCACGACGACGATCTTCGCCGCGAGCCTGCTGCTGGGGAAGAAGCTCGGCTCGATCTTCCGGGCCTGACGGGCGAGGGCGATTACTTCACGCCGAGGAGTTCGATCGAGAACACCAGGTCGCTCCGCGCGGGGATGAGCACCCCGCCGTTCTGACGATCCGGGATCTCCTGCTCGCCGTACGCCAACTGCCACGGGATGGTGAGGCGCCGCACGCCCCCGACCTTCATGCCGGGGATGCCCATCTGCCAGCCCTTGATGAGGTTCGAGAGCGGGAACTCGATGGGCGCCTTGCCGCGCGTCGAGTCGAAGACTTTGCCGTTCTTGAGCGTGCCGTGGTAGTTGATCTTGATCGTCGAGCTCGGCTTGGCCTCCGGGCCGGTCCCGACCTTCAGATCCTCCATGAGCAGACAGATGGACGAGGTCTGCACAATGTCCAGCATCGTCCCGTCCGGCGCCTCGGCCTTTCCGGGCTGCGCTCCGCCCGACTCGGTGTTCGTCATCGACGTGTCCTTCCCCGGCGCAGCGGCGCCGGGTTGCGTGGTCGGTTGCCCGCCTGTCTTCTCCGGCTGGGTGGCCATCAGGCCAAGGCCGGCGGCGAGCGAGAGCAGTACGGCAGCGGCGGTCACCTGCATGCGAAGACTCCTGTCTTCCCCCACTCTAGCCCCGCCCCGAAACGCCCCGCCGCCGCCACGCGATACGATCCGCCCGTGACGCCGCTCGTCGCGATCTCCGCAGGCGACCCGGGCGGCATCGGGCCCGAGGTTGTCGCCGCCGCCCTCGCCGATCCCGCGCGCCGCGCCCGCGCACGGTGGCTCGTCTTCTGCCCGGCCCGCGCCTTCTTCGAGGCCTGCGCCGCCCGCCACAGCGACGTCTGCATCCTGCCCGCCTTCCCGTCCTTCACGCTCGACCCCGCGCCGGGCGCGATCACGCTCGTCGAACCCCCCGACCCGCGCCCGCGCGACCCGTTCCCCGCGCACGACGACAGGCGCTCGGGCGAGATCTCGTTCTGGTGCGTGCAGCGCGCCATCGACGCCGCCCTCCTGCCCCGCGACCATCCATCACACGCGCACGCGATCGTGACCGGGCCGATCTCGAAGCGCGCGTGGGCGCTCGCGGGGCACGCGGAGTTTCCGGGGCACACCGAACTCCTCGCCGCCCGCTGCAACGCGCCCCACGCCGCGATGATGTTCCACGCGCCGCCCGCGCCGTCGCCTACACCGGCGCCCGGCACGCCGCCCGCGCTCCCCGCGGGCCTCAACGTCATCCTCGCCACCGTGCATCGCCCCCTGCGCGACGTCCCCGCGCTCCTGACCACGCCGCGACTCGTGCAGATCATCCGCCTCGGGCACGACACCATGCGCCGGCTCGGCGTCGATCGCCCCCGCGTGGGCGTCTGCGGCCTCAACCCCCACGCCGGCGAAGAGGGCCTCCTCGGCTCCGAAGATCGCGACATCATCGCCCCCGCCGTCACGCTCGCGCGCGCGGCGGGCATCGACGCCTCCGGCCCCCACCCGGCCGACACCATGTTCGCCGGCGCGCTCGCCTTCCCGGGCCTCGCCCCCGCGCGCTTCGACCTCGCGGTCGCGATGTACCACGACCAGGGACTCATCCCCCTCAAGACCCTCGCGCGCGACCGGGCCGTCAACTTCACCGTCGGCCTGCCCATCGTCCGCACCAGCCCCGACCACGGCACCGCGTTCGACATCGCCGGCACCCACGCCGCCCACCCCGGCAGCACCGCCGCCGCCATCGACCTCGCGCTGCGGCTCGCGGGGGTGTAGGGGCGCGAGCCCACCGCCTGAACGGGGCGCGATCGCTTCCGATCGCGCCCCATCCTCTCCGATCGCACCCGCTTGAATGCGATTGCGCCCGGTCACTCCCGCTCGCGTTCAGTCACGCCCGCTCATCCATTCGCGGCCCCGACAGGGGCCGCGGCTTGTAGCCACGGCTGGGCCCTGCGTAACTTCACGTGGCAGGAGGGATGCAGCATCTTCACCGTCAGTAAGTCGCAGGAAAAGGCGGCGAAGAAGTACATCGCCGGGCAGGACGAACATCACGAGAAGGAGGACTTCAAGTCGGAGTTGTTACAGATCCTCCGCGCTCATGGCGTGGAGTTCGACGAGGAGTTCGTGTTTGATTGAGTACGTGCGATCAGGCGATTCCTCTGCCCCTTCGAGGCAGAACCGAGAGTGCGTGTCCTCTTCCACGGGTTGCGCTCCGCCCGCGAAGACGCGGGCTTCGCTTCACCCGTGGCTAGAGCCCGGCGCCCCTGCGGGGCGAGGATCGACCGCCTCGCCGCCTCCCTCGCCGCGTGATCACCTGGCCCACCCTTCTCGCCCCCGCCTATCCTCTGCGACCATGGACCAGCGACGGCACATTGCCCGACCGTAGACGACGCCGCGGCGACCCCGCGCGGCCGGGCCGGACGCCCGTGCCGCGGCCCGCGTGTTTCCGCGGCGTGTCCACCCCGACGCGTTTTTCGCGCATCTCACCCATCGCTCGCGTCCTGACCCCAGACAGTCGCTCACCCTCCGCGTGCCGCGCCGTGCGTGTGCCCGCGTCTCAAGGTTTCCGCCATGTCGACCGCACTCGATTCCGCCCACACGCGCCCCGCCGCCAGCCCGTGGCGTGAGACGCTCGCGATCGCGGGCCCCACGGTCGCGACGATGACGTCGTACACGCTGATGACGTTCACCGATAAGTGGCTGGTCTCGATGATCGGCCCCGAGCCGATCTACGTCGGCGCGCAGGGCAACGGCGGGCTGGCGGCCTGGGTGCCCATGTCGATCCTGCACGGCACGCTCACGATCATCAACACGTTCGTCTCGCAGAACATGGGCGCGGGGCGTCCGGAGCGCGGGCCGGCGTACGCGTGGAACGGGCTGTGGCTGGGGCTGCTCTTCTGGGCAGTCTTCCTCTTCCCCTTTTCCTTCACGCTCCCGGCCATCTTCGACGCCGCGAAGATGGACCCCGCGCAGGCGCGCCTCGCGACGCAGTACGGCCAGATCCTGCTCTGGGGCTCGTTCATCACGATGGTGACGCGCTCCATGTCGCAGTTTTTCTACGGCATGCACAAGGCGAAGGTCGTCATGGTCGCCGGGGTCGCGGCCAACATCTTCAACCTCGGCATCAGCTACGTGCTCACCTTCGGGCTCTTCGGGCTGCCCAAGCTCGGCGTCGCCGGCTCGGCCATCGGCACGGTCATCGCAACGCTCGTCGAGGCCGCCATCCCGATGGGCGTTTTCCTCGGGCGCGCGATGAACACGAAGTACCGGACGCGTGCCGCGTGGCGCCCGTCGCTGCCCGTGGTGCGCGACATCGTGCGCCTCGGCTGGCCCGGCGGGATCATGTTCGGCAACGAGATGGCCTGCTGGTCGATCTTCATGGTGTACCTCGTGAGCCATTTCGGGCGCGAGCACGCCACGGCGGGGTGGATCGCGCACCAGTACATGTCGCTCTCGTTCATGCCGGCCGTGGGGCTTTCCGTCGCGTGCACCGCGCTCGTCGGCAAGTACCAGGGCATGGGCCGCAGCGACCTGGCGCAGCATCGGGCGTTCCTGTGCCTGCGGGCGTCGGTCATCTACATGGGGATCTGCGGCGTGCTGTTCCTCGTCTTCCGCGAGGAGCTCATCCGGTTCTTCGTCCCCGGCACCACCGACCCCGAGGCCGTCGAACGCCTCGTGGAGATCGGCTCGGGGTTCCTCATGGCGACCGCGGCGTTCCAGTTGTTCGACGCCGGGGCCATGATCATCTCGGGCGCGCTCCGCGGCGCGGGTGACACCGTCTTTCCCGGGGTGTTCACCGTCATCGCGTCGTGGGTGCTCATCGTGGGCGGCGGGTTCGCGTTCGTGGAGTTCGCGCCGTCGCTGGGCTCGCTGGGGCCCTGGATCGCCGCGGCGGGGTACATCACCGTGCTGTGCATCGCGCTGCTCGCGCGGTTCTTGAGCGGGCGGTGGAAGTCGATCAAGGTTGTCCACGACACCCCGAGCGGGCCGGGGGCTGCCGACCGCACGCCGACCCCCGAACCCGCCGCCGCCGCGGGCGCCACGACCGACGGAATCGTGTAACACGCCGTCCGCCCGGCCCGCCGGTGCCCTCCTATCCTTCCCTCCTGATTTCTCGCCCGCCCGCAGGAGACTTGGCGCCCATGGCCCACGACCCCCTCGACACGGTCATCGGATTCTCGGACACCACCAAGAAGGACGCCGCCGCCGCGGCGAAGGCGCTCACCGCCGCCCGCGCGGCCCTCGCCTCCGGCGAGCGCGAGCAGTCGCTCCACGAACTGCGGCGTGCCGTCAACGCCGACCCCGACAACCCCGAGGCCCTCTTCCACCTGGCCTTCCAGCTTGACCTCTGCGGCGAGGAAGAAGAGTCGCTCGCGCTCTACGAGCGCTGCTGCGACCAGCAGCCCCCGATGGTGAACGCGCTGGTGAACCTCGCCGTCATGTACGAGGACCGGGGCGACTACGCCGCGGCCGAGCGCTGCCTGCGCCAGGTGCTCGACACCCGCCCGAACCACGCCCGCGCCCAGCTCTACATGAAGGACGTTCTCGCGAGCCGCGAGATGGTCGTCGTCGAGGAGCAGGACCGCGACATCTTCAAGCGCAAGGCGCTGCTCGACACGCCGGTGACGGACTTTGAGCTCTCCGTTCGCGCCCGCACGTGCCTGAAGAAGATGAACATCCGCACGCTCGGCGACCTCCTGCGCATCACCGAGGCCGAACTGCTCGCGTACAAGAACTTCGGTGACAGCAGCCTGCAGGAAATCCGCAAGATGCTGAACGCGAAGGGCCTGCGCCTGGGTCAGGGGCTGGAAGACGCCCACCGCGCCGCCCGACGCGCGCTGATCGAGCAGTACAAGGGCACCGGCAAGGAGACCGTGCTGGCCAAGCCGGTCGCCGAACTGCAACTCTCCGTCCGCGCCCGCAAGGCCCTGCAGCTCCTGAGCATCCAGACCCTCGGCGACCTCGCCAGCCACACCGAGGCCGAGCTCATGGGCATCAAGAACTTCGGCGCCACCTCGCTGAAGGAAGTCCGCGAGCGCCTCGCCGAGCACGGCCTGTCGCTCCGCAAGCTCGACTCGTGACCGCGCGGCCCTGAGTCCCCATCACCCCGCGTCCGGCGGCGCCGCCCCGGGAGCGTCTTCGCCCATCGCGCGCTGATCGAGGTCCGGGTCGCGCGCCTGCGTCGCGCGGAACACCAGCCGCGTCCGCGCGTACTCCTCGGGGCTCACCCGCAGGTCCGGCAGCCGCCCTGCTGCGTGCTCGGCGTGCAGGTGTTTCAGGAACGGCACACACCACATGCACGCCGTGCCCGCGCCCAGGCACTCGCTGATCAGCGACGCCACGGTCGGGTTCTCTCGCTTCAAGTACGTGCGGATCTTGCGGAGCGTCACGTGGAAGCAGAGACACACTTCATCGTCGGGGTTCACGCCCCCACGGTAGCACGGGGCATTTTCGCCGGCAGGTTCCTGCGCGTTTCACCGGCTCACGGGCAGGGGCCGCCGGCCACCACCTGAACGAGTGTGGCGATGTCCGACTGATCCACGTTCCCGTCGCGGTTGTAGTCCGCGTCGCGCGGGCTGCACGTGGTGTCGCCCCCCACCAACAGCACCAGGCACAGCACGTCGAACTGGTCGACGCTGCCGTCCTGGTTGAAGTCCGGGTCGCAGCAGTCGGTCACCGCGAGCATCGCCGCGACGCTGCGCGCGCTCCCGCAATCGGTCGTCGCAACGCAATCGATGGTGCCCGAGTCGGCAGGGCCCGGGGCGGTGATGGTGAGCGTGGCGGTCGAAACGCCCGTCGCGACGCCGCCGCCCGGGAGGATCTGCCCCTCGCTCAACGCCACGCCGTTGCGTCGCCAGCGGAGCGCCGCCCCGTCGCTGGCGGACGCTGTGAACATCGCAGTGTCGCCCGCGCACCCGCCCGCGTCCGCCGGTTGATCGACGAACACCGGCGCGGGCGACGCGCGGTACCGCGCGAGATACGGCGAAGGCCGCCCCCCGGCGTCGCGGAAGACGCCGCTTACCCAGAGCACGCCATCGGCGTCGACGAACGTCGACGAAGCTCTGGGCGTCTGCGAGAGGTCGCCGGGCGGCTGCGCACTCGGATCGCCCGGCAGGGCCCGCCAGCCCACCCCGTCGTACCGTGCCACGCGAGCCGTGGGCATACCAGCGACGTTGAACGCCCGCGCCGCGAGCAGATCGCCACGGTACGTGTCTAGCGATCCCGACAGCGAGTTGGTCAGCGTCGTAGTGAACCCTGAGCCCAGCGGGACCCAAGCCCCGTCGCGTCGCTCCGCCACACACGACGAGGACGCGGGAAACCCGCCTTCGCACAGCGCGTAGTCGGACCCGTTCACCCGCCGGAGTTGGACGATGTTCTGGGGCGACCCAGGCACGAACGGCCACGCGCTGCCCGACCACTGATACGAGCCCGCGAGCAGCACCCCGTCGACCGGCTCGATGCACCGGGGGCCCGTGCTCAAGACCCATCCCGTGGACTCCCAAGCCAGACCGGTGTACCGCAGGATGCCCCGGACGCTCCCGCTCACCGCGCCGTTGCCGGTCACGAACAGCGCGCCCTCAAATGTTGCAAAGTCGTACATCTGGCCGGACGGGTTGCCGCTGGGCGATTGAACCGTCCGCCGCCACGCCGTGCCATCCCACACCGCCACCCCGCCCAGGAACGAGCCCCCGTCGGTCGCGGCGAACTGTCCCGCGGCGTACAGGCGTCCGTCGGGCCCCGCATGCAGGTCCGACACGATCTCCCCGGTCGCCGACGTCGTGTTGCTGAACAACCCCTGCCCCATGCCGCGGAACGTCGCGCCGTCCCACCGCGTCACCCCGTTCACCCTTCGCCCGCCCGCCATGCGGAACGGTCCGGCCAGCACGAGGTCCTCGCCCCACTGCTCGAAATCCAGCGCCGCGCCGTCGAGCCCCTTGGCGAACGTCAGCCACTCCGCCCCGTCGTACTCCAGCAGGCAGCTGCGCAGCTGCAGTTCCGTGCCGCCCGTCGCTCGATAGCCCACGTTGAGCCCGCCCACCACCAGCCGCCCCGCGTATGGTGCGAGCGCGAGCGGCTGCTGCAACGGGAACACGAGCAGCGGGCCCGTATCGGCGGCGTGCGTGAACGCGTTGGCGTCCCACTTCGCCAGACGCGTGGGCAACGGCACGCCATTGACAGCCGTCAGGTTCCCGCCCGCGTACAGCACGCCCCCCAGCGACGCGAGCGTGAAGAGCTCGCCGCTCGCCTGGCTGGGCAGAATCGTCCACGACCCGGCGTCACCGTCCCACGAGGCGACCGCCGACCCGTTCGGCAGGATGCCCCCCGCGTACACGGAACCCGAGTGATTCGCGAGGGCGTTCACGCGTCCGCCGGCCGAGGCCAGGCCGGGCATCGCGTGCCACGCCGCGCCGTCCCAAGACGCGACATCCGGCGAGTCGAGCCCACCCGCGGTGGCAAAGTCGCCGCCCACCACGAGCGCGGCCGGCGTGACCAGAAGGGCGCGCACCGTGAGCTGCGCGCCGCCCGGTCCGACCAGCCCCGTCCCCAGGGCACGCCACTGCGTGCCGTCCCATCGCGCGATGCCGTCGCCCGATGGATCGCCCCCGGCGTTGAAGAAATCGCCCGCGGCGAAGAGCTGCCCGTTCCATACGGCCAGCGCCCGGACGCGCCCCGGCAGTCCGCTCGCGAAGGGCTGCCACGCCGTGCCGCTCCACCTCGCGACGTTGAGCACCCCGGTACCCAGGCTGAACTGCCCGCCCACCACGATCTCGCCGTTGAAGACGCACACGCTGTCCAGGTTGAGCACCGCTACGTTCTGGACGAGGGTGGTCCAGCGCGCACCGTCCCACTCGGCGATGCCACGCGCGATGGTGCCTTCGATGTTGTCGAACTGCCCGGCGACGAGCAGCCGCTCGCCCAGCGGGCCAGACCCGTCCGGGTCGTACACGTGCATCGCGCGCACGACCCCGTTGAACGAGCCGCCGTTCGTCAGCGCGGGGGTCGCCCAGCCGTCGAGCCACTCGGTCGTGCACTGCCCGCGCGCGGGCGCGCACAGCACGCCGAGCAGAGCCGCCACGCCGACCCAATACACGCACATGCTCCGGATGCTCGGGGTTCGCATCCGAGCAGTGTACAAGTGACCCGCGAGCCCGCAAGACCCGCGGACCCACCAGACGCGCCTTCCCGCACCGCGTGAACTCAGGGTGCGCAACGCCGATTGTGACTTCGCCCGGGCGTCCGCACGCAACAACTACCCGGAGATTGTCGGGTGCCTCCCGCCGGACGTCTGCTCCTGCGCCGGCACGTTCGAGCGCACGTGGGCCCCGCCAGCCCGCCCGCACTCCGGGCAGCGTGCGTCGCGGACGCCGGCGAGGTCATAGCCGCAGGCGGGGCAGAGCCCGAATCGCCGACGTCGCCTCGCCCGCCGCCAGAACGGGAACATCGCGCCGGCGGGAAGAAGCCCGCCCGCGACGATGATCCAGATCGGGCCGCGCACCGACCACCAGCGAACGCGGTTGTCGGCCGTCCGAAAGTCGCTGTACCAGCCGTGGTTCGGCCACCAGTGCAGGCGTCCGAGGTCGTGCAGGCGCGGGTAGGCGTGCAGCGTGTCGAACCCCGGGCCGAAGTACGTGCCGCCGGTGGTGACCCACAACTCGCCGCGCTGCAGCGCGACCGTGAGATCGCCGCGGCCCGGGCTCATCCGCCGATAACTCACGATGCTCAGGCTCGCAATCCACATGACCAGGCCCAGCACGCCCAGCGTGACGCAGGACCACATGGCGAGGGCGCGGATCATGGAGGAGTATCAGCCGCCGGAGCGCCCGCCGCCGCACGGTGACGCGGAAGATACATGGGTCCTCGCGATGACTGACGAACGCGTTGCACCCGGCGCTCCCGGCTTGGTTTCCCGCGCCCGCCCTTGCCGCGCCCGGCCTACCCCCGCACGGCCCGCAGCACGCGCTTCATCGCACGCCGCACGCCCAGCGAACCCAGCAGCCCGTTCACGCGGTCCGCGGCCCGGTACCGGATGTTCTCCTCGATCACCGACCGCACCCGCCGCTCCAGCACCGGGTGCCCCGCGCCGACCTCGTCTCCCGTGAGCGCCTTCCAGTCGAGGAACCGTGCCCCGCGCGAGGGATCGCGCGTGCGTGGGAGGTGGCGCGCGAGGATCCTCGCGCGGTTCGCCAGGCGCGACTGCTCGCTCGCCGCCCGGTACATGCTCGCCTCGCGCGTGCGGTAGAGGAACAGGAACTCGGGGATGATCGACCCCCGCAGCCCCGCCGCGGCGATGCGACACCAGAACTCCCAGTCTTCGAACGTCGTCATCCACTCGTCGAACCCGCCGGCCTGCTTCCACGCCTCCACCCGCACCAGCGAGCACGAGCACCCCGCGAGGTTCAGCGCCGGCTGCATGTCCGGATCGATGCCCAGGGGCGTCCAGCCCCAGTTGTGATCGCCCTCTCGCGTGTAGAAGAACCGCGCGAACGTCGAGACGTACGCCAGCCCATCGTCGAGCTCCGTCACGCGCAGCGCGCGCTCCAGATACTCGGGCGCGATGAGGTCGTCCGCGTCGAGCATGAGCACCCACGGGGCCCGGGATGCGCCGAAGCCCGCGTTCCGCGCCGACGCGAGCCCGCCGTTCTCTTTGCGGACGATGCGCAGCCCCGCGCACGGGCCGACGAAGGCCGCCGGGTCGCGCTCGACCTGCTCCAGCAGCGTCCGCGCGCCGGGGCTGGTCGAGCCGTCGTCCACGATCACCACCTCGAAGTCGCGCTCGCGCTGGGCGGCGATCGACGCGAGCGTCTCGGGCAGGTAGGCCTCGAGGTTGTAGAACGGGATCATCACGCACACGCGGGGCTTCGCCCCCGCCGCGGCCCGCGCCGGCGCGGGCGCCTTCTCGCTCGGCGCCGTTGCCCGCTCGAACCCGCGCACGAAGGTCTCCGCGTCGGCGTAGTGCGCCGCCCGTGCCGCCGCACGCTCACCCAGCATCGCGCGCAGGGATGCATCGCCCAGCAGCCGGAGAATCTCGCGCGCCAGGGCGGCGTCGTCGTCCACCGCCGTCACCAGCCCGCTGACGCCGTGCTCGACCACCTCGGGCAGCGAGCCGCCGGCCGTCACGATCAGCGCCTTCCCGCGCGCCATGGCCTCCACCGCCGCGCACGAGAACGTCTCGAGGCGCGACGGCAGGCACACCACCTCCGCCGCGTCGATCGCGCGGACGAGCGACTCTCGCGCCACGCCGTCGCGCAGCACGATGCGCTCGCGCTCCGGGCCGATCAGCGCGCGCAGCTCGGCGCTCATGTCGCCCCCGCCCCGCCCGGTGTGGGGCGTGTCGCCCCCCAACAGCACGAACCGGACCCGCGCGGCGGGGCCGAGCTCGTCCAGCACGCGTCGTGCGGCCCGCACAAGCGTGTCCACGCCCTTCAGCCTTTGCAGCCGCCCGAAGTACAGCACGGTCCGCCAACCAGCGTCATCTTCGCCGCCCGTCGCGGGCGCGCCGGGCAGGGTGACGGGGAACGCCAGGAGCGCCGTCCGCCGCCCCCACGCCGTGTCTTCCTGCCATAGCCCCCGGGCTCGCGCCAGGTCGCGGGTCATTGTGAGCGCCGCCTCGCTCGCGTGCAGCAGCAGGTCCGCCTCGTTCACCGACGCCAGTTCCATGTGCTCGGTGTGCACGAGGTCCAGGTCCAGCAGATCGGTCTCGTCGTGCACGCGGCACAGCGCCGCCGACGCGTGCAGCCGCACCGCGAGCAGCGTCCGCTCGAACGCCCGTCCTGTGCGCTTGGCGCGCAGCGAGAAGTACCCCTGCCCCTGGTAATCGGGGAACTCCACCACGTCGAACGCCGGCTGCGCCAGCAGGTGCTCGAGCACCGCCATCGACCAGCGCGCATTGAACGACCCGTACGCGTTGATCGCCGCCCGCCCGCGATGCACGTCCACGTGCTGCACGCGCACGCCGTCCGTCACTTCGCCCTCGGGCGAGGCCTGCGCCGGGCCCTGGGTCAGGAGCGTCACGTCGTGCCCGGCCCGGGCCAGCACGCGCGACATCTCGCGCACGCCCGTGCCGATGCCCCCGCCCGCGCCGGGAACGCTCTCCCTCGCCACCAAACAGATCCGCATGCACGCGCTCCGCGCCCCGACAGGCCGCATCAACTATACGTGCCGCCGGCGCAGTGACTTCCGGAACCACCGGCGTCGCGATCCCGCGTTTTCCTATGCGCGAGCCCGCCGGTCGTTCTCGTCGGAGACCCCGCGACCGGGCGAAGTCGCGACCTAAACTCGCCCTCCCGCTCGAAGTGTTCGGCGGGGTGTGCGCGCTGTCGGCGGGGTCGCCGCTCGATACGCCGTGCCTTCGTTCGCGGGCGACCATGCAGGAGCGGCGTTCATGAACCGGTCTCTCGGCGTGCTGGCGTGCGGCGTTCTTTCCCTCGGGCTGGCGGGCCCCGTGTCGGGCTCCGCTCCTCTCCACCGCGACGTCGCCAATGTCATCCAGGCGAACGCCGACACCGTCGTCGCCGTCAAGTTCGCCCTCAAAGGGCCCGACGGCGAGGTCGAGACCGAGGCCATCGGCGTCATGGTCGATCCCTCCGGCCTGCTCCTCATGAGCAACGTCGCCCTCGGCGGGCTCGCACAGCGCTTCCAGGGCGCCAACGTCGCCGCCGAGCGCTTCAAGGTGCTCATCGGCGACGACACCGAGGGCGTCGACGCCAGCCTCATCACGCGTGACGGCGAGCTCGGGCTCGCCTGGGTCCGCATCAAGGAGCCCAAGGGCACCTACAAGGCCGTCGACCTCGCCGCCAGCGCCACCGCCGCCCCCGGCGACGACGTCTTCGCGCTGAGCCGCATGGGCAAGTTCTTCGACCGCGCGCTCCAGGCCATCGAGTGCGACATCACCGCCGTCACTGCCAAGCCCCGCAAGCTCTACATCCCCGGCTCCACCACCGGCAGCACCGAGTTCGGCAGCCCCGTGTTCACCGAGGACGGCAAGATCATCGGTGTCATCACCGTCATCCTGCCCGAAGACGATGAAGCCTCCGGGCCCGGCGGCATGCAGGAAGCCCTCAAGGGCGTCACCAACGGCAAGATGATCCTCCCCGCCGCCGAAGTCCTCGCCAAGACCAACCAGGCCAAGGACATGAAGCCCGAGCCCACCCCCGAGCCGGCGCCCGAACCGGCCCCGGAGCCCGCGCCCGGCATGGCCCCCGCGCCCGCGCCGGCCCCCAAGTAGGCCTCGCGGTCGTCGGTCGACTCGCTGTTCACTCTGTCACGATCCGGGCCGCCCTCGCGGCCCGCTTTTATTTGTCCGCAACCCCCGCTGTCAGAAGTCGCGCCCACGTACGCCGTCCCGCGTTGTCGCGTACGGGCCGACCGACCAGATCCAGCCGGCGTAGACAGGGGCCCTCGCGTCGCGCGGCCAGCGGAGCGAGGCGTGCCCATCAAAGAACGCCACGGCGCTCGGACGTGGTGAGTTCGAATACTCCAGCGTTCCAACATCTGTTCCCGGCGTGCCATCGCCTGGGAACCCGTGCCACACCTTGGACTCGAACAGAACCGCCTTCGCATCGGGGAAGATGACCGCATCAACGCGCTGCCCCCGGGCGCCAAAGTCGGACGGGAACGAGCCGTTCGGCACGTCGCGCGCGAACACCTCGGGGCGCGCGAACACGCACCGCGCGATCCGGAAGTCCACCGGACGCGGGTAGTTCTCGCGTCCGGAGTAGTGCGCGCCGCAGCGGTACAGCGTCTCATCCGCCCCCGACCACGCACGCCACATCTCGCCGCGCAAGGCCGAAATGGACTGATTCATGTACCGAATCTGCTGGCGAAGTGTGCGCAGCTGCATCGGATCGTCGCTGTAGATCATCGGGGGCATGCCGCGATGGTCGACGGCGTACGCATGCACGAGGCGTGCGAGTTCCCCGGCCCGGGTGACGCATCGCAACTCCACCGCATCTCGCTTCGCGCGCCCCAGCGCCGGTGTCAGCAGCGAGAACAGCACCGCGACGATCCCGATGCTGACAATCAACTCCGGGAGCGAGAAGCCGCGCCGGCGCGAACCATCGCGCGAACGAGACTGACGCACGCCCGAGTTGTTCATCGCCCCGCCTTCCAGCGCCACACGACCCAGCCCATGCCCAGCGCGAGCATTGCCACTCCGGCCCAACGCAACCCCATCGTGATGCCCGACAACGGCGCGGGCGCCGGCTCCGCGCCAAGGGGCGGCGGGTGAACAAGCCGCCCGTTCTCAAACCGCGACACGCGCGAGTCGTCGCGGTGTGCCATCGACACCCCACGGGCAACACCCTGGGATGCGGCGCGGGCTCGGACCTTTTCCGGAATCTCGGGCGGGAACCGGTCCAGCCGCTCCGCCCGAATGAGCCCCTTGATCGAGATGTTCCGATTGTCGTGCTCGTACACGAGCCGCCCGTCGGGCATCTGACGCAGGTTCGGCGCATCGCTCATCCGTCTCCGAGGAAACGGCGGCAGGCCGGGCAGCTCCGCGTAGTCCTCGAAGCGTTCGACGAACACCGCGCCGTCCATGTCGGGCATCGCTGGCGCATGCTCAGCGCGCACGAGCACGAAGGCGTCCTCCAGCGGCGCGAGCACGAACACGCGGTCCGTCGCACGCGGGGTGACGCGAAGGGCGCCCCCGGGCAGATCCTCGATCTTCGCCCGGGCCGCCTCGGCGGGATGCTCCAGCACCCACCACGCAAGGGCGTGTGGGCCCGCATGAACAGCCCCTAGAAATCGATCATCCTTCGGCTCGACACGGTGCAAGTCCCCGCCCGCGACGCCCCGTGTCAACACGTCGTCGAGCAGCAGCCCGTCCGGTGATTGGTAGAGCGACGTCGGGTGTCGGAGAACCGCGTCCTTCGGATTCGCCTGCACCCAGTTCTCGATCGCCCACGGCAGGTCCTCGGGAGGGAAGGGCTCGCCGCGTGTAAACACGCGGTCGCTCTTCAGAAGTTCGTACGGCCTGCCGAGCGTCGTGTCGATCAGCGAGCATCGATACCGCTCCTGCGGATCCGCCGCGCTCGGGCGTTCAAACTGCCATCCCCATGTCGTGCGCACCGCGGGGACGTCGCTCCAGACGCGCGCAAACGCGGCAAGCCGCGGATCGATCCACCCCGGCTGTCCCGCCGCATGCCCGGATACCGCCCCGAGGACGATCGTTATCATACAGAGGACCGGGTGCACTCGCATCGCTGCAACCTTCCGAGAGTCAACTGCCTGAGTTCGGATCGGGCATCGGACAGCTTACGCCGGTTCGCACGAGATGGGAGCGTTGTAGCGAGTGACCCACTTGACCAACGGGGGCTCGACGTCCGTCGGCTCTTCGGCGCCGGAGACACATCGGCCGGCGACGCACTTGCCCGCGCCGTACCAATCACATTCCATCGACACGAGCGTTGGTGTTCCGCAGTTGTCCCACGTTCCCTGGCCCGCACCAACAGTCTGACAGGTGTCGTCTCTTGGACACTTCATCGCGAGCGAGCACGGCGTGTCGTCCGGGCCGCACGATGCGTGCAACTGCCATTCCTCCCCAACTCCGGCGATCACATTGTTGTTGCACCACTCAGCGGAGGGCTGGCTTGAGGCGGCCTGCGTCATGCACGCCGCAAAGGCCGCCACCGTCGTACGGCCGACATGATTCTGAATGCGACGTCGTGTGCATCGTGTCGAGCTCGTCACGGCACAGCGTTGGGGGACTTGGATCATCAGCAACCGCGGGGGGGGGGGGAGTGCGCATCGCCGAAACCTCCTTATCGCGTCATTTGACATGGGAGGATACATGCTGTCAAGATGAATCCCGCGGAACCACCGAAGCTCCGATCGGTGTGGATTGCCGGTGGAGAAGTCGCCGGTCGGCAAGTGCCGCGGACAGTCGCGCTAGGCTACCGCATGCAGGATCGCTACCAACGCCGCGTGCTCGACCACCTGAAGCACGAGTCGTACACACCCCGGCGCATGCCCGACCTCGCGGCGGACCTCAGCGTGCCGCGCGAGGAGACCGACGAGTTCGTCGCCGCGGTGCGCGCCTTGGAAACCGCCGGCAAGCTCGAGTTCGGCGACAGCGGGCACGTGATGCTCCCCTCACTCGCCGGCAAGGGCGGGCAGGTGACCGGCAAGTTCCGCAAGACGATGCGCGGCTTCGGGTTCATCACGCCCGCCGACGCCGTCCGCGAGCGCTCCGTCTTCATCCCCGCCGACAGCGTTGGCGACGCCCTCACCGGCGACACCGTCCGCGCCAGCATCGCCCCCGACCGGCGCTCGCCCGGCGGCGACGGCTACTCCGGCACCATCATCGAGGTCGTCGAACGCCACAAGTCCAGCTACACCGGCACCGTCCAGAAGCGCGGCCAGCAGTGGGTCGTCATGCCCGACGGGCGCCAGGTCACCTCGCCCATCGTCGTCCCCGACGCCGCCAGCAAGAACGTCAAGGAAGGCGACAAGGTCGTCGTCGAGCTGACGCTGTGGCCCGAGGCCGACATGCTCGGCGAGGGCGTCATCACGCGCGTGCTGGGCGAGGCCGGGCGTCCCGACGTCGAGACCCAGGCGGTCATCGCCGCGTATGACCTTCCGGGCGAGTTCCCCGAAGAGTGCGTGCAGCAGGCGCGCGAGGCGGCGCAGACGTACGAGCGCGAGATCGCGGCCTACGTCGCCGACAAGACGCTGCCCGACCGGCTCGACCTCACCGACGACTTCATCATCACCATCGACCCGCCCGACGCCAAGGACTACGACGACGCCATCTCCATCCGGCGCACCGACCAGTTCGAGGGCGGCGGCTGGGAGGTCGGCGTGCACATCGCCGACGTCGCGCACTTCATCCCCCGGGGCAGCCCGCTCGACGTCGAGGCCTCCGACCGCTGCAACTCCTGCTACCTCCCCCGCCACGTCATCCCCATGCTGCCCGAGGTGCTCAGCAACGGCATCTGCTCGCTGCAGGAGGGCGTGTACCGCTATTGCAAGAGCGCGTTCATGACGTACGACTCGCGGGGCGAGGTGCGGGGCGAGGGTGTCGCCCAGACGCTCATCCGCAGTTCCAAGCGCCTGACGTACCTCGAGGCGCAGGCCCTCATCGACGGCGACCCCGACGAGGCCCGCAAGCACGCCAAGACCAAGCCCGAGTACACCGACCAGCTCATCGACACGCTGCGCGAGATGAACCGCTGCGCCAAGGCCATCCAGGCCCGGCGCGACCGTAAGGGCATGATCGTCCTCGACCTGCCCGAGGTCGTGCTGATCTACGACGAGAACGGGCACGTCGTGGACGCCGAGCGCGAGGACGACGCCTTCACGCACAAGCTCATCGAGATGTTCATGGTCGAGGCCAACGAGGTGCTCGCGCGTCTCTTCGAGAACCTCGGCGTGCCGCTGCTGCGCCGCATCCACCCCGACCCGGTCCCGGGCGACGTCGAGGGCATGCGCAAGGTCGCGATGGTCGCGGGCTTCCGCGTGCCGAAGAACCCGACGCGCGAGGAACTCCAGGGGCTGCTCAAGGCGACCCACGGCACGCCCGCCGCACGGGCCGTGCACCTCGCCGTCCTGCGCACCCTCTCCAAGGCCGAGTACAGCCCCGCGCTCATCGGGCACTTCGCCCTGGCGAGCGACGCCTACGCGCACTTCACGAGCCCGATCCGTCGCTACGCCGACCTCACGGTGCACCGCGCGCTCGCCGAGTACCTCGCCCGCACCGACAACGGCAAGAAGCGCCCGCGGGGCGAGCGCGAGCAGAAAGAACTCGGGCGCGACCTGCGCAGCGCCAAGAACTGCCCGCCCGAAGAGGAACTCGTCGAGATCGGGCACCAGGCCGTCCGGCGCGAGGTGAACGCCGAGAGCGCCGAGCGCGAACTGCGCAGCTTCCTCGTCCTCCAACTCCTCAGCAAGCACGTCGGCGACGCGTACAAGGGCGTCGTCACCAACGTCACGCCCCGCGGCATATTCGTGCAGCTCGACAAGTACCTCGCCGACGGCTTCATCAAGAGCGAAGACCTCCCGGGCGACGTCACCCGCGAGAACCTCACCCCCATTTGGCGCATCGACCCGCGCAGCGGCGCCCTCACCGATCAGCGCTCCGGCCGCAGCTTCAACTTCGGCGATCTCGTCACGGTCCGCATCGCCAACGTCGACCTCGCCAAGCGCCAGATGGACCTCGTCATCGAGGACGCCGCCACGCGCGCGGGGGGCAAGGCCAGGAAGCCCATCCCCGACAAGCCCGCCGGCGGCATCGGGGGCGGCATCGGGGGCGGCATCGGCGGGGGCTTCGGCCCGGGCAAGTGGGATTCGTTCAAGACCGGCTCGCAGAAGCGCAGCCAGCGCAGCAAGAGCCGCGACAAGGGCAAGAAGCAGCACCGCCGCGACCCGTGATCTGGGTACCACCACACTCCGCCGGGTACCACCACACTCCGTGTGGTGTCCCGCATCCGGTGGTGTCCTACATCCGCTCGATCGCCGGGATGCCCAGCACGCCCAGCCCGTCGGCCAGCACCCGCCCCGTCAGGTCGCACAGGCGCAGGCGCGCATCGCGCGTCGCGTCGTCCCCCGCCGCCAGCACCGGGCACTGGTCAAAGAACACGCTGAACGCCCCCGCCAGCTCGTAGACGTACGCGCACAAGCGGTGCGGCTCGAGGCTCTCGGCCACGCTCCGCAGCACCCCGGGGTAGCGCAGCAGCGTCAGCGCCAACTGCTTCTCGCCCGCGTGCGACACCACGAACGGCGCCCCGCGCCACGACTCGCCCACGCCGCGCTCCGCCGCCTTGCGGAAGATGCTCCGCACCCGCACCAGCGCGTACAACAAGTACGGGCCGGTGTTCCCCTCGAACGCCAGCATCCGGTCGAAACTGAACACGTAGTCCTTCACGCGGTCCGTCGAGAGGTCCGCATACTTGAGCGCCGCGATGCCCACCGCCCGCGCCACGCCCGCCGCCTCCTCGCCCGCTAACTCCGCGTTCCGCGCCGCCAGCACTCCCCCAGCGCGCGCGAACGTCTCGCGCAGCAGGTCCGCGAGCTTCACGCTCTCGCCCGAACGCGTCTTGAACGGGCGCCCGTCCTCGCCCAGCACCGACCCGAACGCCGCGTGCGCCATCCGCGCGGGCCTCCCGGTCTGCGGGTGGATGGCGTAGCCCGCCTTGATCGCGCTCGCGAACACCTGGCGCAGGTGCAGGTTCTGGCGTGCGTCGATCGCGTAGAACAGCTCGTGCGCGCCGAACCGCTGCACGCGCCGCCGCACCGCCGCGATGTCCGTCGTCGCGTACAGGTACCCGCCGTCGGTTTTGCGCACCAGGCAGGGCTCCCGGATCGGCTCCCACAGGGGCGTGCCCGCCTCGTCGGTCGCCGGCTCGTCCAGACGCACGATCAGCGCCCCCTGGTCGGCCACCGCCACGCCCCGCGCCGTCAGGTCCTCGATCAGCGGCCCCAACTCGTCCGCGTAGCTGCTCTCCCCGGCGCTGTCCGCCTCCGTCACCCGCACATCCAGCAGGCGGCACACCTCCAGGCACGTCGCCATCGTCACGTCGTAGATCCGCCGCCACACCGCGTACGTTGCGGGCTCTTTCGCCTGCAAGCGCACCAGCGTCTGGCGCGCGTGCATGAACGCCTCGGTCGCCCCGGCCACCTGCTCTTCCAGCTCCGCCTCCGCCTTGGGCCCCAGCCCGTACCGACGCACGCACGCCAGCCCCGCGCTGTCGCGCTGGCACTCCAACTGGGCCGCCTTGTAGGCGTCGTCGAGTTCGTCCAGCGTGACGCGCGACAGGTCCACCCGCCCCGCCGCCGCCAGCGTCATGAGGCGCGCGGTCACCATCGCGATGGGCAGGCCCCAGTCGCCCACATGGTTCTGGCGGATCACGCGATGGCCCAGACGCTCGAACACGCGCGCGAGGCAGTCGCCGATGATCGGGCTGCGCAGATGCCCGACGTGCATCTGCTTCGCCAGGTTCACGCCCATCAGGTCGACGACGATCGTCCGCGCCGGGGCCGCCGCCTCGACGCCCAGCCCGGGCGCGTCCAGCGCCGCGAGGCTCCCCGCCAGGGCCGCGGCCTTCAGCCGGATGTTGATGAACCCCGGGCCAGCGACCGACCCTTCCGTCAGCCCTTCCGCCACGTCGTCCAGCCGCACCTCGCGCACGAGCGCCAGCGCCACGTCTCGCGGCTTCATCCCCACGCGCTTCGCCAGCGCCATCGCGCCGTTCGCCTGAAAGTCGCCCAGGTCCGCCGACTTGCAGGGCGTGATCACCGGGTCCGTCGTGCCGGCCTGCGGGTACAGGCGCGCGATCGCCTCGCGAAACCGCTCGCCCAGCACCGCCGCCGGATCCCGCGTCGCCCCGCCACCCTCGCCGTGCGCATCGTGCGTGCTCATAGAGCCGCGATCGTAGCGGCGTGCGCCCCGCGCCCGATCACGCGCGCCATGCCCGCAGCAGCCCGCGCACCGCCCCCGCCACCCCGGCCAGGCTCGTCGCGGGCAGCAGCCCCAGCGGATCATCGATCACCGCCACCCGCCCGCGCTCGAACGCACCCGCGGCCACGCGCGCGAGCGAACCCAGCCGCTCGCGAGCCGCCGCGCCTGTGATCGCTGCGCCGGTGTTCGGCGCGCCATCGCTCGCTGTGCTCCGCGTGCCCGCGCCCGGCACGAACG
Source organism: Planctomycetota bacterium (assembly GCA_033763975.1). Taxonomy (NCBI): domain Bacteria; kingdom Pseudomonadati; phylum Planctomycetota; species Planctomycetota bacterium. The sequence goes on along the minus strand of JANRJM010000009.1, from coordinate 57,201 downwards.
CGATGATCGCGCCCGGCGCCAAGGCCCGCACGTCTTCCAGCGTCAGTACCTGCCACGCCCCGCCCGCCGCGAGCGCCGGCGCGCCCCCCAGCCGCACGAGCAGGTCGTGATGGCAACTCCCCGGCCCCAGCGCGCCCGGCGGCTCGACCGCGCCCAGGAGCAGCACCCGCCCGGCCTGTGCCACCCCGGGCTCGGGCTCCAGCGCCGCGTCAAACGACGCCGCCAGCGCCCGCCCCTGCGCCGAGCCCGACGCCCCGCGCACAAAGGCGTCGATCGCGTGGATCTCGCGCGCCACGTCGTCCAGCGTCAGCAGCGCCGCGTCGTGCAGCGCGCACGCGCCCGACGCCGCCATGTCGCGCAGCGCTGCGGGCAACTCTCGCGCGCCCCACTGCGTGATGACGTGCGTCGGGCGAACCGCGCGGAGGGCCTCGAGATCGATCCCCGTCTGATCACCGCACACGGGCAGCCCCGCGCGCAGCACCATCTCGTACGCGTGCCGCCCCACGACCTGCTCGCCCAGCCCCAGGTCGCGCAGGATCACCGACACCGCGGGGCTGAGCGAGACGATCCGCGCCGCGCCCGAGCCGCCCGAGTCGCCCGCACGCGGCCCGTTCGCGCCCGGCCCGTTCGCGCCCGGCGCGTCGTCCGCCCCGCGCCGGCGTTCGCACCCACCCGTCAGCCCCGCCACGCCCAAACCCGTCGCGCCCAGGCCCGCGCCCAGCAGCCCCGCCAGCACGCGCCGGCGCGACAGCGAGCGCACATCCGCGCCTCGCCCCGCGCCGTTCGCCACGCGCTGCGCTCGCACGCTGGTCACGCGTTCGCTCCAAAGCCCGCCCGCACCGCGTCCCGCAGCTCGCGCAACACCGCTGCCGGGTACAGCGGGAACGCCCACGTCCGATCGTGCGCCACCGCCGCGCGCGACGCCAGCCCCGCCAGTTCGCGCGCCCGCGCGGCGAGCGACTCAACCTCGCCCCCCCGGCGCGCCCGGACCTCCGCCAGCAGGTCGTGCATGGCGCGGAACAGCCCGGCCCGCTCGGCGCGCGTGCCCGCGCCGCGGATCGCCGCCACCAGCGCGCGCTTTCGTGCGCCCGCCTCTGCCTCGCCCACCATCGCCGGGTCGTGCGCCGCGCGGTGCGCCGCGGCCCGCGCCCGCTGGATCTCCGACGGCTCCGGCAGCGTGCGGTCGCCTAGCGCCAGCCGGCGCGTCGCCGTTGCCACGGCCGTCGGCGCCAACTCCCACCCCAGCCAGTTGCGCAGCCACGCCTCGGTCACCAGGTCGTACTTCTCGCCCCCCAGCCCGTGCACGAACAGGTCGCACGCCGCCCGGCGCAAGACTCCGGTCAGCAGCAGCGCCCGCGGCGCCAGGGTCGCGCCGTCCCGGCCCGCGCCGCCGGGCCCCACGCCGCCGCCCGCGAGTTCATCCGCGTACACCCGCCGGCGCGCCGCGCCGGGCCGCACCCACCACAGGGGCAGTTCCACCCGCGCGCCGCGCGCGTGCAGCGCGCGGACGCGCGCGCCCGGGTGCGCCGCCGCCGCCGCGTTGTGCGCCGCCACGCACGCACCGGGCTCACGCCGCATCGCCTCCACCGCCTCGCGCATCACGGGCGTCTCGATCAGCGTCAGCGCCCACACCGGCGTGGGCGCAGGATCTCCCGGGGCGACCAGGCCCGCCCCGCGCAGCAGGTCGCCCCGCGCCCGCTGCACCTGGCGCGCCAGCGACGCCTCGCCCGTGTGCGCCGCGCACGCCGCGCGAATCGCCCGCAGCCCGTTCGCGACGAACTCCGGCACGCCCTCGCCCGGCGCCGCGGCCTGCGTCACCCGCAGCGCGCCCACGCACCCCGCGGGCGTGCCCTCCGCCGGCGGCCCGCCCTCGGGCTCGCCCACCCGCCACACCCGCCGCTCCAACCCCCGCGTCGGGTACGCGACGTCCCACGCCGCGCCGCTGTCCTGATCGACCTCCGCCCACGCCGCGCACCCGCCCAGAGCGCGCGCGCACGCCTGCGCGGCGAAGAACTTGGCGAGAATTCCCGGGTGCCAGAACTCGCACTGGTGCCCGCTCATCACCACTGGCCTGTCCGTCGGCAGGCCCAGCGCCCCCCGCGTCGCGTCGCGCATTCCCGCGTCGCCCCGCGCCCACCACGCGCGCGCCGCGTCCATCCACGCAGCCGGCGACGGCCGCATCGTCGGCGCCTCGCTCACGCTCGCCTTCCCCTCACTGACACGAGCACTCGGTCCCGTCCACGTCCAGCCCCGCCAACGCCGCCACCGGCAGGCGGTCCGCCCGACGCCGCAACTCCCGGTGCAGCACCCCACGGTAATGCGCCAGGCGCTTGGCGGCGTCGTCCAGCACGCCCCCGAACGTGCGGCTCGGATCGTTGTAGATCCGGCGCACCGGCAACTCGCGCACCCGCAGGCGCAGCGCCGCCGCCTGCGCCCAGAACTGCATCGGGAACGCGTACCCCCGCACCGTCGGCTTCATGCGGCGCAGCGCCGACACCCGGTACGCCTTGAACCCGCAGAACGCGTCCGTCAGCATCGTGCCCAGCGAACGCGACAGACGGCAGTTCAACTCCCGCGTGATGGCCTGGTTGATCTCCCGCCGATCGGGCGGCGCCGCGTCGCCGTTGTCGGCGCGCAGGTAGCGCGACCCGCTCACCACGTCGAACCGGTCCTCGCGCGCCGCCGCGATGAACGCCGGGATCGACGCCGGCTCGTGCTGGTCGTCGCAGTCCATGGTGATCAGCCAGTCGAACTTCTCCGCCGCCGCGAACCGGAACGCGTCCCGCAGCGACGACCCGTACCCGCGGTTGCGCACATGCCGGATGAGCTCCACCGGGTATTCCGCCAGCAGTCGCGGCGTGTCGTCCGTCGAGCCGTCGTCCACCACCAGCACGTCCCGGGAGTACACCAGCACGCGCTCCAGCACGCTCTGCACGTGCCGCGACTCGTTGTAGACGGGAATGGCGACGAGCGTCCGCATGCACACCTCCGGCCCTGCGATTGATTCGCCCGTCCGCCCGGGTCGGATGATACGGACACCCCCGCCCCGCGGTTCGCGTCACGCACCCCCGCGCTGCGCTATTCCGCAAGCCCCGGCCCGACGATCAGCGGCCCGGGCACGCCCGCCCCCTCCCGGCGCGACCGCGCCAGGCTCGTGAACGCCGCGAACCCGAACGGCATCTCCTCCCGCGCTTCCTCCGGGCTCGCGCTGTCCGACGACGCGCCCTTGATCCGCTCCATCAGTTCCGCGCTCAGCGCGTGCACCGCGCGGATCTCGTGCAAGGGCAGCGTGAACGCGTGCCCCTCGGGCGTTTCGATCTGGAAGACCGTGCACTCCACGGCCGTGCTTAACGCGCGCTCCTGCTCGCTCGTCGACACCGCGCACGCGAACAGCGGGTACACCGCCCCGATGGGCACGCGCGCCCCGTGCGCCGTGATCACCGCGATCCGCCCGTCGAACACGTCGGCGCCCGCGCTGTCGCCGCTCGTCCGCTTCGCGTGCAGCACCGACAACCCGGTCAAGATCTCCTGCACCACGTTGTGCCAGAACAGCTCCCGCGTCCGGAGCAACTGCTCCATCGCGTAGCCCTGCCCCGCGCTGAGCGCTCCCGCGCCCTTCGGGCCCCGCGCGGGCGCCGTCATCGCTCGCCGCCCTTTCTTTTCCCCGTCGTCCTGATCCCGCGCCCGTGTCTCGCGTCCCATGCAAGGCCTCCCGTCTCCATCCTACTGCCGCAGGTAGTCCGCCGCCTTCGCACGCAGCGTCTTCGCGCGCGCGCGTGCGTCGCGCGCCGCCTTCCGCCATCCGCTCTCGTACTGCGAAGCCCGCACGCGCCGGTCCCCGTCCTCGCGCGCCGTCCGCAGCACCTCGGGCACGCGCTCGACCAGCGCGTCGAACTCGTCGAGCGCGCGCTCCGCATGTGCCAGCGACTCTCTCGCCTCGCGCCCCGCCTCGTGGTACTTCTTCGCCGCCACGCTGTGGGTCGACGGGTCCGCCAGCGACAGCGCCCCCTGGGCCCGCGCCAGCGCCTCGTCCGCGCGCGCCAGGTGCCCCAGCGCCTCGCCGCGTGCCGCCCTCGCGCCCGGCGGCAGCCGTCGCTCCAGCACCATCCGCCCGCCCACGTCCAGCCGTCGCGCCGCCTCGCGCCACGCGGGCGCCTCCGCCGCGACCAGCCCCACCTCCGAAAGCGCCGCCCGCGTCAGCATGAACTCGCACCCGTCACGCCCGGCCCGCACCACCGGCTCCGCGTTCGCGCCCCCCTCGGGCAGCACGCGCAGCGTCGCGCGCCCGCCCTCGCGCACCAGGCGCAGCCCGTCGCAGGTGCCGGTCAACGCGATGGCGAGATCGGGCCCGTGCTCACGCGCCCCCAGCCCCCACTCCAGCCGCCCGCGCAGTTCCGCCGCCACCGCCGCCCACGCCGTGTCGTCGGGCGATAACTCGTCCGACGCGCCCCGCGCCGCGCCCGTTACCATCACGCGCGGGTGCGCCACCATCCGTGCCGTCATCAGCCCGAGCGCCAACTGCCCGGCGCCCACGCGATCGTTCTCGCCCCCCGTCAGATACCCCGCCAGCGCGACCTCCGCCCGACGCAGCGCCCCCGCCATCCGGTTCACCACGTCCAGGCGCGCCCCATCGCCGGATAACTCCAGCACGACCAGCCCGGCCTTTGCGCCCTTGGCCTCCTCCAGCAACGCCTCCAACGCCGCGGCCTGCGCGATCGTGTCCAACGCATCGCTCGCGATGATCCGCACCACCGGCCCCGCGTCGGCGCCCCGACCCGGCGGCCCTGCCGGCTGCCCCGCCGCCGCCGCCGCGCCCAGCACTACCGCGCCCAGCGCCACGGCGCCCACCACCCGCGCCAGCGTGTTCATGCGGCGTCCTCCGCACGCGCTCGCGCGAAGAACGCCCGGGCCAGCGTCGTCGGGGGCGTCGCCCGCAGCGCCGCCAGCGTGCCCGCGCCCGCCACCACGCCCCCCTCGAGCACCACGCCGTGCCCGCACAGCCGCACCGCCTCGTCCGCGTCGTGCGTCACCAGCACCAGCGTGCACCCGAGCCGCTCCCGCACCCGCAGGATCGCCTCGTGCGCGTCGGCCCGCGCCAGCGCGTCCAGCGCGGTGGTCGGCTCGTCGAGCAGCAGCACCCGGGCGCCCCGCACCAACTCCCGCGCCAACGCCGCCCGCCGACGCTCGCCCCCCGACACCTCCCATGCCCGCCGCTCCAGCACGTGCTCGATCCCCAGCGCCGCGGCGGCGTCCTTGGTCCCCATTCCGCTCGCGCCGCGGCGCGCCATTTCGATGCTCTCGCGCACCGTCAGGTGCGGGTATAACCCCGCCCCCTGCGACACCAGCCCCACCCCGCGCGCGTGGGGCGGCACGTCCGTCACCTCCCGCCCGTCGATCAGCACCCGCCCCGACGTCGCCCGCAGCAGCCCCGCGACCACCCGCAGCAGCGTCGTCTTCCCCCCGCCAGAGGCCCCGATCAGCGCCACGCTGCCCGACGCATCTACGGCGAGGCTCACGCCGCGCACGACCTCGCCCGCTCGCGCGTACCCCACCCGGATCTGATCCAGTTCCACCCGCGCCATGGGCACAGCCTATCGCCCGGGTCCGCGTGACGCCCGCGCAGACCGAACGACCCGCCGAGTCGGTACCAATGGTCTCTCGAACCCCAAGTCGAGCGCAGGATTGTCCGATGCCGGTGTCGCCAAGGAGGGCCGGCCATGGGACCGTCCGAAAAGACGTTCAATCAGGTGAAGTCAATCCTCGGGAAGCTCGATCGCTCGATCGACCAGCTCCGCGCCCAGCGCACCTCGCCCGCGCCGCCCGCCCAGGCCATCGCGCCCGAGCCCGCGCGCCCTGTAGCGCCCGCGCCCAACCCGCCGGCCGCCCACCGCCCCACCAGCATCTTCGGGCGCGCCACGCCCATCCGCTCGAACTGAGACCGTCCGCCGCGCGTTACACCGCGCCCGCGTACGCCCGGAACGTTGCGCGGAACCCGCTCGCCCTGAACTCCAGGTCTTCCGTCGCCTTCACCACGCTCGCCGTCGAGTCTTCGGCGCCCATGCGCGCCATCCCCTCGTCGAACGGCAGCAGCCCGCCCAGCCCCACCGCCCCGGCCGCCTTCGCGCCCCACGCCGCCGCCACCGACGGCACGCCCATCGGCTCGAGGTCGCGGTTCGCCCCGTGCACGTGGTCCCGCACCTCGCGCAGCATCTCGGGCCACGTCAGCACCTCGCCGCCCGCCAGGTTGTAGATCTCCCCCACCGCCGCGGGCGTCCCCAGCGATCGGACCATCGCGCCCGCGACGTCCTGCACCCACACCGGCTGCACCCTGGGCGCCACGAGCGTCACCGGCCCCAGCGGCACGCGCACGTCCTCCACCTCCCGCGCGAAGTACGGGATGAACACCCACGGCGCCTCGTGCCCGCTGCACAGCCCCTTCGCCAGGCGCACGAACTCACCCTCGGGCCCGTGGATCAGCGACGGGCGGAAGATCGTCCAGTCCAGCTCGCTCAGCCGCACCGCCTGCTCAGCCTCCCACTTCGTCCGCTGATACTCGCTCACCCCCACGTCCCGCACCCCGAGCGCGGACATCTGCACGAACCGCCGCACGCCCAGCGCCGTGCACCGCTCCACGAGCAGGCGCGCCGCACGCGTGTGCACCCGCTCGAACGTCTGGGCCCGCCCCCCCGTGCGCACCTCGCGGATGATCCCCGCCAGGTTCACACACGCCTGCGCGCCGCCCAGCAGTTCGTCCACGCGGCGTTCGTCGAGGATGTCGCCCTCGACCAGCGTCACCGATCCCGGCAGCGACGACCGCGCCGCCGCGCGATCGCGCACCAGCGCCCGCACGCCGTACCCCCGCGCCAGCAGTTCGCGCACCACGTACCCGCCCACGAACCCCGTCGCACCCGTCATCGCCACCGTCGTGATCGTGCTCATGCGGGCACAGCATAGTCGACGCCGCCCCGCCCACGCCCGATCTCCCCCCTGCGGCGCGCCGCGACGCCCCGCCCCTACCCTCCCCCCGTGACGCTCGCCGCCCACGACCTCCATGTGGCGTTCGAGCCCGGACTCCCCGTGCTCCGGGGCGTGTCCGCCTCTTTCGCCCCCGCCACCATGACCGCGATCCTCGGGCCCAACGGCGCGGGCAAGTCCACCCTCCTCCGCGCCCTCGCCGGCCTGCTCACGCCCGATTCCGGGCGCGTCCTCCTCCACGTCGCCCCCGACCGCGCCGAGAACATCAGCACACTCCCCGGTTCCGCACGCCCGCGCGTCGCCTCCCGCCTCGCCTACATCGCGCAGTCCGCAGACGTCGCCTTCGCCTTCACCGCGCGCGAGATCGTCGGCTTCGGGCTCTACGCCCGGGGCGACGCCCGCCCCGCCCTCGCGCCCTCGCCCGCCGACCTCGCCCTCCAGCGCGTCGATCTGCTGCCCCGCGCGCACGACCTCTTCGCCGTCCTCTCCGCGGGCCAGCGCCAACGAGTCTCCCTCGCCCGTGCCCTCGCCCAGATCGGCTGCGCCCACCCCGACGCCGACCCCGCCGGTCGCCTGCTCCTCGCCGACGAGCCCGTCAGCGCCATGGATCCCGCGCACGCACTCCGCACTCTCGCTCTGCTCCGCGCCCTCGCCGACCGCGGCGGCACCGTCGTCTGCGTCCTGCACGACCTCTCCCTCGCCCGGCGCTTCGCCTCCCACGCCCTCCTGCTCTCCCCCGCCGGAACCGTCGCCGCCCACGGTCCGGCGCGCGACGTCATGTCCCCCGGCGCGCTCGCCGATCTCTTCGGCGTGCGCTTCGACGCCCGGGGCGACGCCGACCACGTCGCGTACATCCCGCACGACGATCTCGCCCCGCACCGCCCCGGAATACACTGATCCGCCGCATGGGCACGCTCCAAGCCATCTTCCGGTTCTTCGCGAACCACCCGCAGATGCTCATCGCGATCGTCGTGATCGTGGGGCCCATTCTCAAAGTCATCTTCCAGGCGCTCGCCGAGCAGAAGCGCAAGCGCGACGCGCTCGCCCTCCGCCGGCGGCAAGAGGAAGAACAACTCCGCACCGGTCGCGTCGAGACGCCGCCGCAGCGCGCCCGCGAGATCGAACAGGTCTCCGCGCGTCAGAAGCTTGAGGAACTCGCCGCCCGCCGCCGCGCCACGCTCGAGGGCAACCAGGCGCCGGCCCCCAGCACGCAGCAGCCGGCCCCCACCCAACCCCCCGCCGCGGGCGGCACCACCCACGTCCGTCTTCCCGGGGGCATCATCCTCGAAGTCCCGACCGACATGTTCCCGCAGCAGCCCGCCCCGGTGCCGCAGCCCGCGCCCGCGCCGGCTCCGCGGCCGGCACAGGCGCCGCGACCCGCCCAGCGCTCACGCCAGGGCCCGCGCCCCGCCCCGGCCCAGTCGCAAGCCCCCGCGCAGGGTTCCCGGCGCGCCGCACGCCAGGCCCAGGCGCAGCGCCCCCGCCCGGCCCCGCTGCAGGCCCCGACCGAGGAAGATCCCGACGAACTCCGCCGCCGCGCCGCCTTCAAAGCGGCGTCCGATCCGCTCGACGACGTTCCCGCCCGCGCCACCTCGCTCGGCACCGCCACCCGCGCCGACGTCCGCCGCCGGCAGACCCCCGTCGATCTCGGTGTTCCGATCTTCAGCGTGCCCGTGACGCGCGCCGAATGGCGCCGCGCGATTTTGCTGCGCGAGATCCTCGGCGAACCCGTCGGCCTGCGCCGCTGAGCCACGTCCCGGCCGGTTCGCGCTCGGCCGGTCTCACGCCGTCCCGGCGCCGCCGCTGCTCGCGCGTGCCGGCTTCACCGCGCCCCACGCCCGCACGGCCGCGCCCCGAGCCGCTCGCGCCGCCGACGACCCCGCCGCACGCCGCGCCGCCTGGCGCGTCACGCGTGCCGCCTGCACGCCCGTCATGCACAATCGCCCGACACCCTTGCCCGTGGCGACGCACGTATCCCGCACGCCGCCCGCGGCCAATCGCACCTTGCCCCAGCGCGTCAGGGGCTTCTTGATCGCCGCCCGCGCCGCCGCATGACGCACCGCGCTCTGCGTCACGATCCCGCCGACCACCGTCGCCATCATCCACAGCAGCCACGCGCGCCCGTGCGTCAGCGCCGGCTCGTCCACCACGCTCACCAGCAACCCCGCGAACGCCGAGATCGCCAGCGTCGTGGCGAACCCCACGCGCAGCATGCCCTTCGGCGGCGGCACCGGCTCGGGCGTCGAATCCACCACCTCGAACGCCGTGCGCTGCTCCGCGCCGGCCGGCGCGTCGTCCGCGACCCCGGGCGACGGCGGGGCGCCGTGCGGGGCACGACCCGACGCCTCCGTCCGTCGCCGATCGGAGTCGTCAAACGCCCACCACAACAGCAAATACCCCCGCCACAGCAGCAGCACGGGGGCACACACAATCCACTTGATGATCGATGACACGTAGAGCACGCCGCGGCCCTCCGCGAGCCCTCGCCCGCGCCACTTCTTCGGGATCCGCCGCCCACCCTTTCAGCCGCCCGTCGCCGCCTCCGGCGCCACAACCCCCCGCGTCCGCAGCGACAGCCCCCACCCGGGCCCCAGCACATGTACCCGCGCGCCCTCGAGATGGCTCGCGGCCCGCGCACCCGGCGCACCGCGCGTCCCGGCGTACGTCGCCCCCGCCGAATCCAGCACCAGCACCGACGACGTGCTGTCCGCACGCACGCGCACCAGCCCCGCCTCGTCCACCGCGAGATGGCACCCCTCCGGCACCCACCACCCGACCAGCCCGGGCCCCGCGGCCAACGCCCCCAGCACCGCCGCGAACGAGTCCCACACGTCGTCGCTGAACGCCCGCGTCCGCACCACGCTCCCCGGCAGGCGCCCCTCGCCCGACACGCTCTCCCACGCCCCGCGCCGCTCTTCACCCGCGCCCGCCTCCACCTTTCGCACGCGCAGCACGCCCAGCCCGCCGTCGCCCTCACGCGCGCCGTCGATCGTGAGCGCCTCGAACGATCGCTCCTCCACCACATCCCCGTGCCCGTTGCGCGCGGCCTCCGCGGGACGCTCCACCACCGCCCCGTCCGCCATTCGAAACGCCGACCCCGCCAGCAGCACGTCGCACGACAGGTCCGTCACCGTCGGGGGCCCGCCGCTCCCCACCCGCACCCGCGACCCCGCCGTCTCGCGCAGCAGCGTCACCGTGCCCTCGCCCATCACCCGGGCGATACCGTCGGCCCCCACCGCCGCCGCCGTCCGCGGATCACACCCCACGCCCAGCACCGCCCGCCGCTCCTCGAACAACTCGCGGCTTCTTCCCAGCAGCACCGGCAGCCGCCCCAGGCGCCCCCGCTCGGTGAAGTGCGTGTCGAACAGCACGCCCGGCGCGAGGCCCGTGAACCCGCGCACCAGCGTGGCGTCCGGGTGGGCCGGGTCCGCCAGCGCTTCCGTCGCCGACAGCGAGTCGTTCTCCGCCGAGTACGTCACCTCGCCGAGCACCGCGCACCCGGCGCTCGTGCCCGCGACCACGCCCCCGCGCGCCGCGAGTTCCCGGATCGCCGCGAACACCGACGTATTCCGCCAGCCCCGCACGTAACGACCCTGGTCGCCCCCGCGAAGAAACAGGACGTGCGCACGCCCGATCGCCGCCGCGGCCTCCGCCTCGCCGCCCCCGTCATCCGTCACGATGCACGAGCGCACCTCCGCCGCGCCCGCGTCGCGCAGGGCCTGCTCGCGCTCGTCGGGCTCGTCGAGCGTCACCGCGCCCAGAATCACGGCGCGCACGGCACCGTCCCCGCCCCCATCGCGGGCCAACCGCTCGCGCGCCGTGCGCACCATCCAGCCGAACGCCGCCGCGCTCCACGCCGTCGGCGCCGACAGCCCGCCGCCTTCCGCAAAGATCCGAGCGTGCTCCATGCGGGCAGTCTACCTGCCCGCCGGCGCGCGCCTCGCTCCAAGCACGAACCGCCCGCGAGGAACACTCGTCCCCCGCGGGCGGTAGAGATAGAGGCAAGTGATGTCGCCCGCCCGTGCGGGTGTGCGATAGGGGCTCAGCGCCGGCGACGCAGCGCCGCCGCCATGCCCAGCCCGAGCAGCGCCGCCGAGGCCGGCGCCGGCACCACCGTCATCGCGGTGATGATGCTCCCCCCACCCACTTCGCCCACCATCATCCCCGCGCCGGTCGACAGGTTCACCGTCCAGAACGTCGACCGCGACAAGTTCATGTCGCGGATCGACATGTACGCCACGCCCGTGTTCCCCGAGATGTCGAAGGTCGAGAGATCGGTGATGTCGGTCCCCAGCGACCCGATCGTCGTCAGTTGCCCGCTGTTCGCCGGGTTCTGCAGGAGCAGCGCGTCGAGCCCCGCGTCGACCACGAACAACTGCGTCCCCGCGCCGGTCATGAAGTTGTTCGTGTACGCCGCGCCAACCACGTTGGGGTTCACGCCCGCGTTGACGTCACCCGCCGCGAAGGCGAGCGTCCCGTCGACCGTCGTCACACCCGTCGACGGCACCGAGCGTAGGTTCTGGTCCGCGTCGCTCACCGTGCGGATGCGGTCCACCGTCGGGTTGAAGTCGAACCCGAACGACGAGCCGTTCAGCGACGCGGACAGCGGCGCGACGAACGTCGCCTGCCCGTTCGCCGGGTTCACGCGGTACAGGTTGCTGAAGCTCCCCAGCGCGAACAGCTCCCCCGTCGCCGGGCGGAGGTCCAGGCCCTGCACGGTCTCGTTGGGCGCGAGCCCCTGCACCGGCGCCCCCGACAGGATCGTCCCCGGCGCCGCGCTGTCCCAGGACACCAGCGTCTGCGTCAGCGTCACCCCGTACACCAGTTCCGCCATCGCCGGCGCCCCTGCCCCGCACAGCACCATCCCCGCGATCAATGTAACATGCTTCATGAGTGCTTCCCTTTCTCCAGACCGATCGCCGCCGACAGCACGGCGCGTCCGCGCGCGGCCTGCTCGCCACGCGGCGAACGCCCGCACTCGGACTCGATGCCCGCGACCGTACCAGCATGTATCTCCGTGGCCACCATCTTGCGGCCGCATTGACTGATTTTCGGGATGAAGTTCAGGACTTGCGCTTTCACCGAGGATTGTGAATGAAACCTCACTCACCCGTTCCCGCATCCAATCGCATCGACGCCGTCGACGTCGCCCGGGGCTTCGCGCTCCTGGGCATCCTCTGCGTCAACGTCCAGTTCTTCTCCGAGCCGTTCGGCGAGTACATGAACTTTGCGCCCACGGGCCCACTCGCCGATCAACTCGTCCACGTCGGCGTCCACGTCCTCTGCACGGGCAAGTTCTACAGCCTCTTCTCGCTGCTCTTCGGCGTTGGCTTCGCCCTCCAGCGCACCCGCGTCCGCGACGCCGCCGCCGTCTCCTGGGGCCCCCTCTACGCCCGCCGACTTGTCTTTCTGCTCGCCGTCGGCGCGATTCATGCATTGGGCTTCTGGTACGGCGACATCCTCTTCCTCTACGCCACCCTCGGCTTCGTCCTCCTCCTCCTGGGGCACCTCCCCGCGCGCACCCTCGCCATCGTCGGCGCCGCGCTCCTCGCCTTCTCCCTTTTCCTCAACACCACCTTCGCGCTGCTCTCGACGCTCAGCCCCCGGCCGCAGCGCACCGCGTCGGTGGAGGTAGCGCCACCCGCGCCCGCCGAGCCCGCTCCCGCCGAGCCCGCTTCCACTGATTCCGCTTCCGCCAATCCGGACGCCGCCGCACCGACGTCCACCGAACTCGCGTCTCCCGCGCCCGCCAAGCCGCCCTTTGAGCGCCTCCTCCACGCCTGGCGGCAGGGTCAGGGCCAGAGCCCCGACGACCCCGTCTGGATGCAGGCCGAGACCGAGGCCTACCGCGACGGCCCGTACGACCAGCTCTTCGCCTTCCGCGCGCTCTCGTGGGGGTTCATCCTGCTCATCTCGCTCTTTGGCTTCGGCTGGAGCGTCCTGGGCATGTTCCTCATCGGCGCCGCGCTCGCCAAGGGCAACGCCTTCGCCCCCCAGCACCGCGCGCTCCACCGCCGCCTCGTCGCCGCGGGGTTCCTCGTCGGGCTCCCCGTCGCCGCCCTGGGCATGTGGGTCATCTCCTCCGGCGATCAACTCTGGCGGCTCGCCGTCTTCACCTTCACCCAAGGCCTGTCCGGCCCGCTCATGGCCGGCGGCTTCCTGGGCATGTGGGTCCTCATCGTCGCCTCCGGCAAGCTCCGCCTGCTCACCGCGCTCCTCGCCAACGCAGGCCGCATGGCCTTCACCAACTACCTCATGCAGACCCTCATCGCCACCACCACCTTCTACTTCTACGGCCTGGGCAACTTCGGCTCGTTCTCCCGCGTCGAGCAGATCGTCTTCGTCTTCAGCGTCTACCTCTTCCAGCTCGTCTTCAGCACCCTCTGGATGCACTTCTTCCAGATCGGCCCACTCGAGTACCTCTGGCGAACCGCCACCTACCTCCGCGCCCCCCGCCTTACCCGTGCCTGACGCCGCACCCCACGCCCACCCCGTACCCTGCCCGCGATGCCCTTCTCCCCCATCCCCGACGTCCTCGACGACCTCCGCGCCGGGCGCATGGTCGTCCTCACCGACGACGAGCACCGCGAGAACGAGGGCGACCTCGTCCTCCCCGCGCAGTTCGTCACGCCCGAGGCCGTGACGTTCATGCTCCGTCACGCCCTGGGCTACCTCTGTCTCTCGCTTACCGAGACCGACTGCGACCGGCTCAATCTCCATCCGCAGGCCGGCATCAACACCACGCCCCGCGGCACCGCGTTCACCGTCTCCATCGACCTCCACGCCAAGCACGGCGGCACCACCGGCGTCTCCGCCAAGGAGCGCGCCGCCTGCATCCGCATGGCCATCGACCCGCGCTTCGGACCCGACGACTTCGCCCGCCCCGGGCACATCAACCCGCTGCGCTCGCGCGACGGGGGCGTCCTCGTCCGCACGGGCCAGACCGAGGGCTCGCTCGACCTCTGCCGCCTGGCCGGTCTCTACCCCGCCGCGTGCATCATCGAGATCATGCGCCCGGACGGCGAGATGGCCCGCCTCCCCGACCTCAAGGCCTTCTGCGCCGAGCACAACCTCAAACTGTGCTCGGTCGCCCAGATCATCCAGCACCGCCTCGCGCGCGAGACCCTCGTCCGCCGCCTCCCGCCCTTCGAAGGCCGCCCCCTCCGCACCGAGTTCGGCACCTTCACGGCGTTCCTGTTCGAGTCCGTCGTCGACCCGCTCCCGCACCTCGTGCTCACAGTCGGCGACGTCGGACGCACCATCGGCGCGGACGCCGTCTCGCCACCCGACGACCGGCCGACCCTCGTCCGCATGCACCGGCGCCACCTCCTGGGCGATGCGTTCGGCGATCTGGACGCATCGCCCGACGGCCCCACAAGCCGCATCCTCCACGAGTCCATGCGGCTCCTCCAGCGCGAAGGGCGCGGCGCGCTCGTCTATCTGCGCACCAGCGGGCCCGACCACCCTCCGGGCGCGGACCTCGAGAACCACCTCCAGACGCTCCGACGCCACCCGCTCGACGCCGATCGTCCGGAGCTCGCGTCCCCCGCGTCGGGTGATGCACCACGGCGCGAGTTCGGCGTCGGCGGGCAGATCCTGCGGGCACTTGGCCTGCGCAAACTCCGCCTGCTCACCAACTCCAGCCGCGCACTCCCCGGGCTCGACGCCTTCGGCCTCGAGATCACCGAGCGCGTGCCCGTCCGATAAGCGCCCCGGGCACCGACAAGTCCTGAAACCCTGTCGATCCGAGAACTCGCGCGTCCGTCGGACCGATGGAGTCTCCCGGAAGCGAGAAGGTCAACGCGAGGACGCCGCGGGCACAGGGCCCGCCCGGCATCTCACCTCCGCGTGACGGCCTTCCGACCTGGGAAGACCAGCCATGCACACGACGACTCGCAACGTTCTCGCCGCCCTCTTCGTCCTCGTCGCCGGCAGCGCCGTCGCGCAGCCCTCCAACACCTCGACGCAGAACTCGTCCAACTCCAACAACACTCCCAACACCAACACCACCACAAACAACAACAACAACAACAACAACAACAACGCCGCGTTCTCCCCCAGCGATCCCTCGCAGACCGCCCTCGTCGAGCTCGGCCAGTTCGGCATGCCCAACGACAACCACTTCCGCTTCGGCCTCGACACCATGGGCCGCTGGACCACCGTCACCACCTGGTGGCCCGCCCCCGACGCCCAGCCCATGACCACCACCGGCGAAGCCACCTTCACCCTCGTCGACGGCATGGGCGGCAAGTTCGTCCGCCAGGAGTTCCGCAACACCGACCAGAACCAGAAGTTCGTCGGCAACGCCATCTACGGCTTCAACAACGCCACCAACCAGTACGAGTCCGTCTGGTTCGACAGCGCCGCCAGCCACATGATCGTCTCCCACGGCGTCCGCGCTGACGACGGCTCCATCTCCTTCACCGGCGCCTTCGTCGACCCCCGCGACGGCCTGCGCAAGACCACCCGCACCGTCCTCTCGTGGCAGGGCAAGACCACCATGACCTCCGAGTCCTTCGACACCACCTCCGACGGACGCGAGTTCCGCAACCTCCGCGTCGTCTACACCCGCACCACCCCCCACACCTGGAACCCCAACGCCACCAACACCTCCACTACCGCGACCACCACCAACAACAACAGCCCCAACACCACCCCGCGCCGCTTCACGAACGTCACCCCCGGCTCCAACACCATCACCAAGAAGCCCGACACCTCCAACCAGCACACCAACGTCCCCGATACCACCAACACCAACCCCACCGACATGACCTCGCCCCGCTGAGCCCCTCAACCCTTCCACAATGCACGACCGCCGCGGGCCTTCCCGCGGCGGTTTCGCTTTGTCTGTTCATCACCGCTCGCGAGCCGCGGTCGCTACAGCCGCTCGAACCCCGGCAGCGGGCCCACCAGCGGTAGCGCGTACTCCACGAACTCGCGCGACACGTTGTTGTGCCCGTCGAGGAAGTTCGCCGGCATGTGCCGCGTCTTCCCCGCGACCGCCGACAACTCCACCCGGCGGAACGCGCTCAGGTAGGGCTGCCCGTTGTCCTGCCCCAGCCACTGGTCGCTCCCCGACCCCTGCCGCACGATCGCCACGCTCCCGTCGTGCACGCCCTGCATCGCCAGACGCGCCGCGAACTGCCCCGCACGGCGCGCCTCCACGCCGTCCACCGGGCTCGCGTCGGGCCAGCAGCGCTGCACGTACCCGAACGTGTCCGCCCGCACGCGGGGCGGCTTCCCGCCGGCCGGCGTCAGCTTCGCCTTGAGGAAGTCCGCCAGCGCGTCGCCCAGCGCCCCGCTTCCGGAGAGCTGCACGTTCCCGTGCGCGTCGACCTGCCCCGAAGAGATCAGCTTCGCGCCGATGGGCGTTCCGCTCGCGTCGCAGATCCCCTCCGACACCGCGATGTGGCACCGCCCCTTGCGCGAGTACCACCCCTCCACGTCCGCCACGAACCGGTCCATGTCGAAGGGCACCTCGGGCACATAGATCAACTGCGGGCCGTCCGTGCTCTCGCCGCCGTTCGCGCCGGAGAACTCGCGGTCATGCCGGCGGGCAAGCACGCTCGCCGCCGTCAGGAACCCCGCGTGACGCCCCATGACGACGTTGATCTTGATCCCCGGGAGCGAGATGTTGTCCATGAAGTCCGCCATGCACGCCATCGCCACGAAGCGTGCGGCGCTCGGGAACCCGGGCGTGTGGTCGTTCTCCAGCAGGTCGTTGTCCACCGTCTTGGGAACGTGGAAGCATCGCAGGTCGTACCCCGCCGCCACCGCCCGCTCCCGCACCAGGCGGCACGTGTCGGAGCTGTCGTTCCCGCCGATGTAGAAGAAGTACCGCACGCTGCGATCGCGGCACGCGCGCAGCACCCGCTCGCAGTACTCCCCGTCGGGCTTGTCGCGCGTGCTCCCCAGCCCCGCGCTGGGCGTCGTCGCCAGCCGGTCCAGGCGGTCCTGGTGCATGTCCGTCAGGTCGACGAGCTCGCCCTTCGTCAGCCCGCGCACGCCGTGCCGCATCCCAAGCACGCGGCCCACCACGCCCGCCGCGTGCAGCCCCTGCCGCAACCCTTCGACCACGCCGACCAGCGACTGGTTGATGACCGCTGTCGGCCCGCCGGACTGGCCGATCACCGCGTTCCCAGGTACAAGCTCGCCCATCATGCCGCCAGCGTAGCCGACGACACGTCCCGGACCACGCCCCGCCGCCCGGCCCGCCCAAAAAGTCTACACTTCGGGGCGGCCCGCGCCGCTGAGGAGACTCCCATGCACCGCCGCCTCTTCGTGCTTTCCCTTGCCCTGCTCCCCCTCGCCGGCTGCGCGTCCACCGCCTCCAAGTCCGGCAGCCAGTCGCGCGCGAGCGCCGGCATGGTCAACTCCAAGTGCCCCATGGTCCCCGACCACCCCATCAAGCCCGGCGTCACGACCACCTACAAGGGCAACACCGTCGGGTTCTGCTGCAACGGCTGCATCCCCGAGTGGAACTCCCTCTCCGATGCCCAGCGCGACGCCCTCCTCGCCAAGGCCAAGTAGCACGCACGCCGCGCCCTCCTCGCACGCCCGTGCGCCCGCAACGGGTATGCTTCGCGCGATGAACCTCCTTCCCGCCGCGCCCCGCGCCGCGCTCGCGATCTTCGCGTGCGCCCTCGCCCTCTCGCTTGCCGCCGGCGGCTGCGGCTCGGGACGCTCATCCCGCGACCGATCGTCCGCGACCGCCCCGATCTCCGACGCCGAGGTCCGCCTCGCGGAGGGCTCGTCCGCGCAGACCATCGCCCAGGCACGCCGCCTCATCGCCGACGAGCGCTTCGCCCAGGCCAAGAGCCTCCTGGACGACTGGATCGCCGCCCCGGGTGCCCGACGCCTGGGCGTCTATCCCGAAGCGGTCTACCTCCGCGGCGTCGCCAAGCTCGGCGACGACCGTGAGTACGACGCCCTCTACGACTTCGAGGAGGTGGTCAAGAACTACCCCGCGTCCGAGTTCTTCGCGAGCTCCCTGGAGCGCGAGTTCGAGATCGCCAAGGACTACCTAGCCGGCAAGCGCATCCGATACCTGGGCCTGCGCATCGGCGACGGCATCGCCGAGGCCGAGGAAATCCTCACCCGCATCAACGAACGCATGCCCGGCAGCCGCCTCGCCGAACAGGCCTTGCTCGAGCTCGGCGACTTCTACTACCGCACCCGGAACCTCAAGATGGCGGCCGAGGTCTACGACGTCTTCCTGAGCCTCTTCCCGCGCAGCGAGCACCGCTCCAAGGCCATGCAGCGCCGGGCGTTCGCGAACATCGCCCAGTACCGCGGCCCGCAGCACGACGCGCGCGGGCTCATCGAGGCCAAGTACCAGATCGAGCAGTTCCAGCGCGAGTTCCCCCTCGACGCCGAACGCGTCGGGATGTCCGACGCGCTCCAGGCCCGCCTCGACGAATCCGCCGCCGAGCAGATGCTCGCCACCGCGCGCTGGCATCTCGACCGCGACGACCAGGTCGCGGCCCGCTACGCCCTCACCCGCCTGCTGAACGCCTACCCGCAGACCGGCGCCGCCCGCGACGCGCTCGCCCTCCTCCAGCGCAACAACTGGCCGCTGCCCGGCGCCGAGAACACGCCGGGCACCGATGTTCCCCCGAACGCCGATTCGCCGCCGAACGCGCCCGACGAGCCCGCCCCCGCGGAGGCCACCCCGTGAAGCCCCGCCGCCCCCGCTTCCCTGTCTCGCTGCTCGCTGTCTCGCTCTTCCCTGTCTCGCTCCTCGCTCTCTCCCTGCTCTCTGTCTCGGTCCTCGCCCCCGTCGGCTGCGCCGCCGACCCGCGCCAGGGCTACTCCTTCGCGTCCACCTATCCCGACGGCATCGAATCCGTCCGCGTGCCAGTGTTCGAGAACTACACGTACGAGCCCGGGCTCGACGCGGAGGTCACCGAAGCGATCATCAAGGAACTGCAGCGCTCGTCATCACTCCGCGTGGTCCAGGGCGACGCCGCCGCGTCCGTCCTGAAGGGCGTCATCACCGGCGTCGACCTCCGCCGCCTGTCGCTCGACCGCCAGACCGGCTTCGCGCAGGAGCTCGCCGTCACGATCACCGTGGACTTCGAATGGCGTGACGCCCGCAGCGGGAAGGTCCTCGCCGCCCGCTCCAACTTCCGCGCCACCGACACGTTCGTCCCCGCCCGCCCCACCGCCGAGCGCTTCGACACCGGGCGACACGCCGCGGTTTCCCGGCTTGCGCGCGACATCGCGTCCGAACTCCGATCCGGCTGGTAACGAGAGACGTACAACACATGCGCGGCCAGCCCGCGCGCTGGCATACGGTACCGATCCCGCCCCGGCGTCCGGGGGATTCCGCCGAGTCGCTGTGCATCCGCGGAACCGGATCGACGAAAAAACGGTGTTCGGCGCAACACTTTCCCGCCGAACCGGAGAACGCTGTGGCACGACTCCCGGATCTCTCGCATCACCCCATGGCCTCGGGCGACTCACCCCGCCCCGGCAAGAACCGCACGCCCGGCGACTCCAACCGCGCCGGGGGCCCTCCCGCCAACTCCCGCGGGCCGTTCTTCCTCGTCGCCCTCGCCGTCCTCGGCCTCATCGTCTTCATGCTCTTCGCCACCCCGGGCCGCGGCGAACGCATCACCATCGCCCAGTTCCGCGCGCAGTACGAGAACGGGCAGATCATCGAAGAGTCCGTCAAGGTCCGCGACGACGGCGTGCTCGCCAAGCGCCGCGCCGGCCCGGATTCCAAGGCCGACACCACCATCTTCGTTCCCATCAACAACACCTCCAAAGACGCCATCATGGCGGAGATCACCGACATCACCCAGGGCAAGTACGAACCCCTCCCCGCCTCTCCCTGGACCAACATCCTCCTCTTCTTCGGGCCCGTCCTGCTCATGGTCCTGCTCGTCTGGTTCCTGCTCTCGCGCGTCTTCCGCGGCGCAGGGGGCGGGCCCGGCATGCTCGGCAACTTCGGCAAGTCGCGCCATCGAACCCTCAACAAGGAAATGACCGGGGTCACCTTCTCCGACGTCGCCGGCGTCGACGAGGCCAAGGAAGAAGTCACCGAGATCATCGAGTTCCTCAAGAACCCCAAGAAGTTCACCAAGCTCGGCGGGCGCATCCCCCGCGGCGTGCTCCTCATCGGCGAGCCCGGCTGCGGCAAGACGCTCCTCGCCAAGGCCATCGCCGGCGAGGCCGACGTCCCCTTCTTCTCCATCTCCGGGTCGGACTTCGTCGAGATGTTCGTCGGCGTGGGCGCCTCGCGCGTCCGCGACCTCTTCAAGCAGGCCAAGGAATCCGCCCCCTGCATCATCTTCCTCGATGAGATCGACGCTGTCGGACGCCGGCGCGGCTCGGGCTTCGTCTCGGGCGGGCACGACGAACGCGAGCAGACCCTCAACGCCATCCTCGTGGAGATGGACGGCTTCACGCCCGCCGACGGCGTGATCGTCATCGCCGCGACCAACCGCGCGGACGTCCTCGACCCCGCCCTCATCCGCCCGGGGCGCTTCGACCGCCAGATCACCGTCCCGCTGCCG
Source organism: Planctomycetota bacterium (assembly GCA_033763975.1). NCBI lineage: Bacteria > Pseudomonadati > Planctomycetota > Planctomycetota bacterium. Next base: position 36,706 of record JANRJM010000009.1, on the reverse strand, counting down.
GACGTCAAGGGCCGCGTCGAGATCCTCAAGGTCCACGCCAAGAAGGTCAAGCTCAGCCCCGACGTCGACCTCGAGCGCATCGCCCGGGGGACGCCCATGTTCTCCGGCGCCGACCTCGCCGCGATCATCAACGAAGCCGCCATCATGGCGACCATGGCCGAGAAGGAACACGTCGAGCACGTCGACCTCGAAGAGGCGCGCGACAAGGTCAAGTTCGGGCGCGCCAAGAAGTCGCGCGTCCGCGAGAAGGAAGAGAACAAGCTCGTCGCCTATCACGAGGCCGGGCACGCCGTCCTCCAGGCACTCGCCAAGGACGCCGACCCGCTCCACAAGGTCACCATCATCCCCCGCGGCGGGATGGGCGGCGCCACCTTCTCGCTCCCCTCCAAGGACCGCATGGGCTACTCGCTCAAGTGGCTCAACGCCACCATGCGCATCGCCTGCGGCGGTCGCATCGCCGAGCAGAAGGCCATGGGCGATGTCTCCAGCGGCGCCCAGCAGGACATCCTGCAGGTCACGAGCATCGCGCGCGCGATGGTCCTCGAGTGGGGCATGTCCAAGAACCTCGGCTTCGTCCGCTACGCCGGGCTCGACACCCGCGAGTCCATGCTCCCCGACAAGGACTACTCGCCCGAGACCGCCCGCCTCATCGACGAGGAGGTGCGGCGCATCGTCGACCAGGCCTTCGCCGACGCCGAACGCATCATCGAGGCGCACTGGGCGCAGGTCGTCGCCGTCGCCGAGGCGCTCCTGAAGTACGAGACGCTCTCCTCCGACGATGTTGAGAAGCTCATGCGGGGCGAGACCCTGACGCGCCCTGCGCTCGTGAGCGACGCGGCCCGCGCCGAGGAACGCCGCAAGGCCGCCAAGGCCGTCCTCGACCAGATCGACCGCCCCGAGCCCGACGTGCCCCCCGGCACGCTCCCTACCCCGGCCTGACGCGCCCTACCCCATGTCGATCGATCGCATCATGCGCTCCGCTTCGGTCAGCGATTCGGCCGCCTCCGAGAGCTTCTCCAGCACGACGCGCGCCGCCTTCGGGTCCCTGTGGGAATTCATGTTCGGGTCTCGCGACACCGAGTCCCGCAGCTTGACGAAGTCCGCCGCCGCGAACTTCAGCCGCTGACACACCGCGTCCCGCCCCGTGTGGATCGCGAGGATGAAGGGCGACGATTCGTCGAGCTCCTTCCCGCTCCCGCCGCCGGACTTTGCCAGCGCGTCCAGCGTCGCCTGGTCCTTCTTCGCCGTCGCGTCCATCTTGTCCAGCGTCGCCTCGGCGTTCTTCAGGCTTCTCGCCAGCGCGTCGCACGCGGCCCGCAGCTTCGTCACGCTCACGACCTCCGCCTGCAGCGCCGACTTCGCGTGCTCGATCTCCGAAGGCGTTCCGTACTTGAGGTCCGCCAGCACCCGCGAGCGAGCGAGGCTGCGCTTGCCGGCGTCCTCGACGATCCGCATGATCGAGTCCGAAGCTTTCAGAACATCCGATGCGTCGGCCATGGCGTCCGTCTCCTCTGCTGCCTATATCTTCAAGGCAACCATCGCCTCTTTCGCCCGCGCCTTCGCCCCCGCCAGGTAGATGTCCAGCGACTTGAAGGCCCCCTTCGCCATCTCGCGCTTGCGTTCAAACTCCTTCACGCTCGCCGCCGTGTACCCGTCGGGCACCTTCGCGAGCACCTTCGCCTTCAACTTGTCCGCCTCGATGATCGCCGCGTCGATCTTGGCGACCGCCGCGCTGATCTTCTGCGATTGCTTGTCGAAGTAGGCCTTCGCCTCCGCGGACGAGTTGAACGATTTCACCGACGCCATGGGCACCTCCCCGCGTCAGCATACCGCGCCGCGAAGCGTTGTTCATCCTGCAACACACCGCCGGGGCGTTCGGGGCAAATCGCTACTCGACCCGGGCCGCGTCCACCGACACGCCGTCCTCGCCTCGCACCGGCAGCAGCGCGATCGACCTCGTCGTCGCCTCGATCTCCCCCACCGCCTCTACCTCGCGCGACGACTTCACCCCCGCGCTCTCGATCTTTTTCACCTGCGGGATCAGCCGACCGTCCACCGAACCGGCGAACTCGTTCCACGACTTCACCGCGCCCGCCAGGCTCCGCTGCACCCCCGCCGCCTTCTCCAGCGCGATCGCCAGCCGCTGGTGCAACTCCGTCACCAGGTCGCGGATCGCCCGTGCTTCCTCGCTGATCTTCTGCTCGCGGAACCCCAGGTGCACCGCGCGCAGCAGCGCGATCAGCGACCCCGGCCCCGCCAGCAGCACGTTCTGCCGCGCCGCCGCCTCCAGCAGGTCCGGGCGGCGCGCCAGCGCCGCATCGATCAACTGCTCGCCCGGCACAAACATCACCACGAACTCCGGCGCCCCGTCGTACCCCTTCCAATACGACTTGCTCCCCAGCGCCGCCGCGGTCTTGGCAACTCCGTTCGCGTACGCGTCGAGGCACGCCTCCACCCGCGCGGGGTCCTTGGCCTCCAGCGCGTCCAGGTACGGCTGGATGTTCGTCTTGGCATCCACCACCACATGCCGCCCGTTCGGCAAGCGGACGATCATGTCCGGCCGGTTGAGCGTCCCCTCGCCGTCTCGCGTCGACGACTGCTCCTCGAAGTCGCAGTACGCCCGCATGCCCGCGATCTCCGCCACGCGGCGCAGTTGCAGTTCCCCGTACCGCCCCCGCACCTGCGGCTGGCGCAACGCCTTCACCAGGTTCCCCGTCTCCTCCCGCAGCAGTCGCTCCGACTCCTGCAACTGCGTGATCCGCGTCACCAGTTCGCCCGCCGTCTTGGCGCCCCCCTGCTCGATCTCACCCAGCCGCGTCTCGGTCTTTGCCAGCGCTTCGCGCATCGGGCGCAGCATCTCGTCGATCGCGGCCTGCCGCATCGCCAGGTCCGCGCCGGCTTCGCCGGCGTGCTTCTCGAACTGCTGCTTCGCGAGCGCCAGAAACTCCTCGCGCGAGGTTTGCAACGCCTTGCTCGCGATCGCCCCGAACGCCTCGCGCACCTGGGTGTCGTACTGCTTCAGCCGGTCTTCGATCACCTTGTTCGCACGTTCCAGCGACTCCACCCGCGCCCGGTGCGCATCGCGATCACCATCTCGCTCCGCCTTGGCGCGCTCCTCCGCCGCTCGAACCGCCGCCGCCTTCGCCGCCTCGGCCCGAGCCGCCTCGTCCGCCCGGGCCGCGTTCGCGGCCTTCAGCGATGCCTCCAGCGACGCGGCCGCCTCCGACGCCCGCGCGTGCTTCTCCGCGATCCCCCGCAACTCCACCTCCCGCGCCGCCAGCAGTTCGTCGCGCCGGCGAACATCCTCCTCCAGCCGGCGTGCCGCCTCCTCCGCCGCCGCCAAGCGCCCCGCCCCCGATGCCCGCTGCGCCAGCAGCCACGCGGCCAACGCTGCGCCCGCCACCGCCGCCGCCAGCAACGCCCAGTGCATCCCGTCCATGTCGGCAGTGTACCACCGTCAGCACCTTGTGGTGCGGTGTTTATTCGGTACGATGTGTCAACTGTCGCCCGACCCCCGCGCCGCCCGCTCTGCCATTTCGGCACTCACCGGAACGCTTCGTCGGCCGCGCGCCACGCCGCACCCGGGCTGATGTCACGTCCGCGTCATCGCACGTCCGCGTGACGCCCGCCCGGCCCGGCACGCCGCTTGCCTGTCCCCTCCACACGTGATGCCCTCGCCCCGCCAACCCGACGAGCCGCAGAACCCCGCGACGGGCGGGCACGCCGGCTGCCGTCTCAACCTCCTGCTCTCCAGCGGCGGGTGGCAGAGCGACCCCTGGGTCGAGCGTCTCCCCCGCCTGCTCGAGCCGATGGGCGTCCGCTCGCACCAGGCGACCACCGGCGCCGAGGCCACCCGCATCATCCAGTCCACGCCGATCCACGTCGCCGTCGTCGACCTGGCGCTCCCGCTCGACACCGGCGCCGACAGCGACCCGGAACTCCAGGAAGGCGGCCCGCGTCTGCTGGAGATCCTCGTCCGTCTCGCCTCGCCGCCCCCGGTCGTCGTCATCAAGCGCCGGCGCACGCTGCGCGACGAAGCCCGCGACATCGCCGCGGCTCTCCGCATGGGCGCCTTCGCCGTCGTCGACCGCCCCCGCGAGGCCCAGGACCTCAACGTCATGCTCGAAGTGCTCCGCCGCTGCCTCGAGCGTCATTACCGCGGCAAGTGGCCGGTCTGATCGTCTCTCTTCCGCCCGACGCGCGTGCGCCGGGCGTCTGTTCAGGTTTCGCAACGCAGTGTGATATCGGAGGTTGTTATGGCGAAGGCGGCGAAAGCGACGGGCATCCGCCCGCTGGGCGACAAGATCCTCGTGCGTCGGGACGAGGCCCAGTCCAAGACCGAATCGGGCATCTTCCTGCCGGAATCGTCCAAGGACCGCCCCAAGACCGGCGTCATCGAGGCCGTCGGCACCGGCTCCATCAACACCGACACCGGCGAACGCATCCCGCTCACCGTCAAGAAGGGCGACAAGGTCATCTTCTCGTCCTACGCCGGCACCGAGGTCAAGCTCGACGGCGACGAACTCCTCATCATGTCCGAGGAAGACATCCTCGCGGTCATCGACTGAGTGCAGGGCACTCGGGATGAGGCGTGAGCCACCGGCGTCAGTCCTTCGTTCTGTCCCCTCGTGCCCGATGCCCAGCGCCCGATGCCTTCCCCCACCCATGACCCCGGACCAACTCCGCACAGCACTCCGCGAACTCAACGGCGAACGCGACTGCGTCTTCGCGTTCACGTCCATGCCCTCGCACGAGTCGCTACTCCACGTCCACACCGCCATGCTCATCCCCGACGAGCCCGACCACCTTGTGAAGGTCACCGACGGCCAGAGCGTCTACATCATCGACGCAGAACGCGTCGCCTGGGTCCGCATCGGCCTCGCGCACGCGGACACCCGCCGCGATCTCTCCGCCCGCACCTGATTTCGTTCTTCCTAAGTGCCCATTTGCCCATTTGCCCATTTGCCCATTTGCCCATTTGACCATTTGACCATTTGACCATTTGACCATTTGGAGACCCCCATGCCCGCCAAGTCCATCGCGTACAACACCGACGCCCGCGAACGAATCCTCCGCGGCGTCCAGAAGCTCGCCCACGCCGTCAAGGTCACCCTCGGGCCCTCCGGCCGCGTCGTCGTCCTCGAGAAATCCTTCGGCGGACCCACCGTCACCAAAGACGGCGTCACCGTCGCCAAGGAGATCGAGCTCGAGGACCAGTACGAAAACCTCGGCGCCCAGATGGTGAAGGAAGTCGCCTCCAAGGCCTCCAAGGACGCCGGCGACGGCACCACCACCGCCACCATCTACGCCGAGGCCATCTACGCCGAGGGCCTCAAGGTCATCACCTCGGGCGCGAACCCCAACATCGTGAAGCGCGGCATCGACGCCGCCGTCGCCGCCGTCGTCGACGAGCTCCACCGTCTCTCCAAGAAGGTCGACTCCTCCAAGGAGATCGCCCAGGTCGGCACCTGCTCCGCCAACCAGGACGAGCAGATCGGCAAGATCATCGCCGACGCCATGGACAAGGTCGGCAAGGACGGCGTCATCACCGTCGAGGAAGGCAAGTCGCTCGACACCGAGGTCGAACTCGTCGAGGGCATGCAGTTCGACAAGGGCTACCTCTCGCCCCACTTCGTCACCAACCCCGCCTCCATGGAGTGCGAACTCACCAACCCCTACATCCTCATCTACGAGAAGAAGATCTCCTCCGCCAAGGACATGCTCCCCGTCCTCGGCAAGATCGCCGACCAGGGCGCCTCGCTCCTCATCATCGCCGAGGACGTCGAGGGCGAGGCCCTCGCCACCCTCGTGGTGAACAAGATCCGGGGCGTGCTCAAGGTCTGCGCCGTCAAGGCCCCCGGCTTCGGCGACCGGCGCAAGGAGATGCTCGGCGACATCGCCACCCTCACCGGCGGCAAGGCCATCATGGAAGAACTGGGCCTCTCGCTCGACAAGATCGAGCTCGCCGACCTCGGGCGCGCCAAGAAGGTCTCCATCGACAAGGACAACACCACGATCGTCGAGGGCGCGGGCGACTCCGACGACATCAAGGGCCGCGTCGACATGATCCGCGCCCAGATCGAGAACACCACCTCCGACTACGACCGCGAGAAGCTCGAAGAGCGCCTCGCCAAGCTCGCCGGGGGCGTCGCCCAGATCAACGTCGGGGCCGCCACCGAGGTCGAGATGAAGGAGAAGAAGGCCCGCGTCGAAGACGCGCTGCACGCCTGCCGCGCGGCCGTCGAAGAGGGCATCCTCCCCGGCGGGGGCGTCTCCGTCATCCGCGCCCGCAAGGTTCTCGACAAGATCCGCAAGAAGCTCGACGGCGACGAGCGCGCGGGCGTCGATATCGTCTTCCGCGCCCTCTCGGCCCCCGTCAAGCAGATCGCCGCCAACTGCGGCCTCGACGGCTCCGTCATCGCCTCCAAGGTCGAGGAATCCGCCGAAACCAACTTCGGCTACAACGCCCTCACCCACGAGTACGGCGACCTCGTCAAGATGGGCGTCATCGTGCCCACCAAGGTCGAACGCGTCGCCCTCCAGAACGCCGCGTCCGTCGCCGGCCTGCTCCTCACCACCGAGGCGGCCATCGTCGAGATCAAGGACAAGAAGAAGCCCGCCGGTGGCCACGACCACGACCACGGCGACGACTATTAATTGAATCCTCAGTCAGCAGTCGCGAAAGTGACTGCTGACTCTTCATCAGCGGGTCGAAGGTTCGAGTCCTTCGGGGGGCACTTGAAATCGCCTCTGGGAGCATCCCAGAGGCTTTTTTATTGGTGGCTTCGGAGGCTCGAATCGGACGCCCGCGTCACGGCTACACCACGGCTACAAAGCCAAAGCACGCGATCATTCATCGTCCGATACCGCGTTGTCTTGGAGGTCGATAGCGAAGCGGTACTCCAACGACTCCGCGACTTGCGGCCAGAGCAACCCGTAGTAGGTGAACGCCTCTTGGGTTGCGGACTCCAAAGACGACCCTGCGGGGCGCACGACGATCCGCCGTCCCACGTTGATGAGCCGCTGCGCCAAGTCCATCATCGACTCCAGCGGTACCACCCGTAGGTCGGGAGGTGGGTTCGCTTGCATCACCACGTCTCCGAGGTCGCCCACCATCCATATGTGATCCTTCAGGTGAGGGTGGTTCTGCTTCAACCACTCGCGGCTATCGAGGGCTTGGCCGATATCGCGTGTCTTCTTGTAAACCACGGGCTTCGTCTTCTGGGTCTTCGCCTCCAGCCCCAGCGCATCCTTCGATTCTGGACAGAGCCAAGCCACATCCGGCCCCTTCTTGTCCGCCTTCTTCTCCGGCCTGCTGGATTCGAGCCCGAGCAGCGAGCCCAAGTCGCAGAGGGCTTGTTCGTGCTCCTCCGCGTTCTTGCCTCCGTCACCCCGCAAGCGGTCCAGGACCGACTTCGCTGCCGTTTCGAGTGCGCCCTTCGCCGCCACGACAGAACGCTTCGCCTGCGGTGATACCGCGGGTGGGACACTTGCCGCACCAACCGCGGGTCCGGCCGTCGCGGGACGGCCCAGCATCGCCTTCAGGTTCGCGGCCTGCTGGAAGGCGAGCGCTGCTGTGGCTGTGTCTCCCTCCTGAAGATGAGCAACACCGCACCAGTGGAGGTGCCACGCCGCCAAGCCGCGATCCTTGTCGGTCAGTTCGTTGCCGAGTCCGTTCAGGGCGTCAGCGGCCGCGCGGTGGCGGCCCTCCCACATATGAGTCCAAGCGTCGTACTCCTTCCTCGCCGCGCCGTCGCCCCATGCAGGCTCCTTCGGTCGCTTCTCCGTAGCGATCTCGGCGAGTTTGGCGTTGTAGAAGTCGTCCCAATCCTTCTCACCTTGGATGACCTTCAGCATAAGGTCGGGATACGCCTCCTCCTTCTCGCCACTCTCTTCGAGCGACTTGCGAATCGCCGCGCCCAGCAACAACTGCTGCTGAAGCAACTCAGGGAGGTACGCCATGTGCTCTGGTTGGCGCAGCCAACTCTGCAACGCTTTGTCTGCCAGCACGACCACGCCGTGGTCGGTGTTGCTGCGGAATATCCGCCCGATCGCCTGCGTCAACCGACCCGCCGTCTGCGAGAGCCGGAACTTTTTCGAGTCCAACTGGTCCTCTACGAACCGATCGTGTAGGCAGGCCCCGCGCGGGATGCCGTCCAGAACCAGCACCTTGCACGCCTTACCGGGGAGGTCGATGCCGTCGAAGATGCCCGCGAGGATCATCTTGCGAGTATCTGTTGCGTCTGCGAACTCTTTGATACCGGCGTGGCCTGACTTGCTGTCGTAGACGGTCCCGATGCCCTCCCACCGCTCCGCTGCACGCTTTGACGGGACGATGATGCAGGCTTTGTGCGGCTCAATCATCGTCTCTGTTTGGTCGTAGGCGTTCTCATCCAAGTCACCTTGCGGGAACGCGAACAATCGCTGAGCAGCGCCGATCTTGCCTGTTGGGGAAACGATATCCGCGCGATCCACGCCGAAAGTTCGGATGCACTCGTATCGGGATGGGAGCGTGGCCGTCAGGTACAACCGCCGGACGTTCTGCCCGAAGTAGGAGAGCGAATGCGTGGGGATGACGGGCGGTGTGATCTCGATTCCACGCTGGGAGAGGAAGAACGCGCACGAGGTCAAGTGGTCTCGCAGATGCCGGTAGGCGAAGCGCGTTCCGGCATCTTGTGCGTCCACTCCATTCTCGGCGAGCGCCTTCTGGATCGCTGCGCGATGCTCCCAGACAAACCACGCTGGCACGAACAACACTCCGCTTTCGTATTGGTCGCCTCCGGTGAAGCGGGAGAACCGCGTGGAAAACGGGGAATGGTCGAAGTGGGCGCGGAAGATGCCCATGAGCGGACCCCACGCTCCGTGATTGCGGTTTACTTCAATGGTAAAACACGAGCGGATCGTCGCGGGCGCTACGTGGGCATCATCGAAGAGGACGGCACGGATCGTGTCTTCAAGGAATGGGCTCCCACCGCGGAAAGCGGCGTGGTAGTTGGTGACGCAGCAGCACTCGGCAGAGTCATATCTATCTCTGTTGGTCCAAGTCTGGGACCCGTATGTCGCCACGGTGATTCCGCAGTCTTCAGCCTGCGCCGCCGTCTGCTGCACGAGTTGATTGGTGGGGCAAACGTACAACACCTTGCCCTTTGTCTCGTTCACCAGCGATTGCGCGGCGAGGAGGCCCACGAGGGTCTTGCCGCCGCCCGTGTTCATGGAGAACAGGACATCGGACTTGGCTCGGTGTTTCTGGTGCCAGACGTTCAGCGCCTCCTGCTGGGGGCCGTAGAGCGTCTCTACCTGTCCGCGCTGCGTGAGCCCGCCGAATATGCGGATCGGATCAGTTTCACGCTTCTTTGAGCCAAGGTCGAGTTTGAGTTTCGACAAGTCCATTCTTTTCTCCGCAACTGGTAGCGCATGCCGCACCAGTGTAAGGCAGGTGGCACCAACGTACGTACGGCAGGTGGCACCAACATTGATCAAGCCCGTGCCACCGACATCGGTCCGCCGATGTCGGAGCATCCCGTGGCCCAAACCTCCGTACACCCTATTCCCCCGCCTCTCGCCCCCAAATCAGCGATCTCCTCCGCCCGCAACTCGGCTCCGGGGCGGGTGGCACCAACGACCGAACGAGCAGGCGGCAGGTGGCACCCCCGTCCGTACACCCCGCACCACCGACCCCGCCTCCTCTTGGGCAGTCAACGCCTCCCTCCCGCTCCGTCTCTCCACACTCTCCCCCGCCGCACCCCCGACCCCGCCTTCGCCGGAGGGAGTTGCAGAGGGAACCGAAGGGGTTCCCTCTGCATCCGCACGTCTCGCCCGCGCGGGTTGGCACGGCTCCACACCGCGCCACGGGCGTCGCATGCACGTTGTTCGTTCGTAAACGCAGCGGTATGGAACCGTGTGTTCGGTCGCTCCGTGCGGCCTCCAACCTCACGCCGTACTTCGCAAGTGCCTTCCGGACAGGGAGTTGGTGACATGGTATTGTCGGAACACCGATGCCTCCCGCGCATCCGAAGGCATGGTCCGGCACTCTCGGGGGTGTGCCTCGCCGCCGGGCCGCGGGAGTTTCCGACATGTCGAGTACTGGAAGCGGCGGGAATCAGGGCGGCGGCAACAAAGGCGGTGGTGGCGGCGGCGGTGGTGGCGGCGGCAAGGGACCCGGCGGCAAGCCGAGCACGACCACCAACCCGTCCGGTCCGGGGCGTGACAACAATCCTCCCAAGAAGTAACTCGTTCGTGGGCACAACCACGGTCTCGTGAGACCATCTAGTACCACGACGCCCGGATGCCAACGCGTCCGGGCGTCATTGTGTCCAGATTCCGCCCAGGCCGCATCACCCTGCTGCGCCGCTGCCCTCACCCCACCCCGAGATTGCGCTCGCGGTTCACCCGCTCCGCCCCACCCGCTTCCCCCGCCTCTCGCAGTTCTCGCGCGCAGTCCTCACAAAACTCCAGCGGCCAGCCGCGGACGATCCCCGTCCACAGCACGCGCCAGTCGAACCCGGTGTACATCACGCACCCCGGGTTCGTGCAGTGCACCCCGAGCCCCTCGACGTCCCACGCGTGCGACGAACTCGCCGGCACGCCCAGCACGTGCCCCATCTCGTGCACGAGCGTCCATTCCCACAGCTTGCTCGGGCGCACGAAGAACCCCGAGCGCCGCGCGATCCCCTCGGGCATCACCACGACCACGGCGCGCCGGCCGCGCCCCGGCTCGCCCTCGCCGCGGCTTGTCGCATAGCCCGTCACCCACGCGCCGCTCGCGGGCACAACGAGCACCGTGGTCGGCGTCATCGCGCGGACGGCCTCGCACCGCTCGATCACCCGCTGCACCACGTCGTACTCGCCCGGCTCCAGTTCCACCTCGCACGCGTCCTCGACCACCACCTCGCGCCCGACGTGCTTGCCCAGGCGCGACGCGGCGGCACGCAGCGCGTCGTCGGGCGCCCGCAGCCCGCCGATCACCACCGGGCGCAGGCGCACCTCGCTCTCCAGGTATGCGCGGCTCACCGGGCCGACGCGCAGCGAGGCATCACCCTTGCGCGACGGCGCGGCACACCCGACGAGGGCGCCTGCTTCGCCGAGCGCGACAAGCGCGACGAAGGCGCTGATCGCAACCAACTTCGCAAGCGCCATGACGCCGGGAATCCGGCGTCCGCCCGCCCGCGACCTGCGCATCCGGTCGATGTTCACGAGGGCGAGTGTACCTCGCGCCCCGCGCGGGCAGGCGGCTTCAACGTACGCACACCCCGTGCCCCTGAACTCGCGGCGCGGAGCTCATGCGCGGCACCGCCGACCCCGCGCCCTTGCTCACCCCCGCACTTCCTCGCCCGCTCACGGCTCGGCGTTCCGCGTTCTTGCCCCGTTCGTCGGCGCGCCGCGACGCCGCCACATCGCCAGCAGCAGCCCCGCCGTCGCCAGCATTGTTTCGCCACCGGCCGACGGCACCACCGTGCCCGTGCCCGCGCCGACGGTGAACCGCAGCGCCTCGTCGCCGCCGCCTCCCGGGTTTCGGGTCGCCGTCACGCGAGCGCTGAAGGTCCAGTCGTGCGCCGACAGATCCGCATCCGCCGATATGCGCTGCGTCCACATCCCGTCCACCGTATCCGACGGCCCGCGCGTCGCCGGCGTGACCGACCCCGTCTCGAAGCCGCCCCCGGCGATCGTCAGCGTCGGGCTCGTGAACGACAACTGCGAGAAGGCCATCGTGGACCCGTTCAGCGTGGCCCGGGCCTCGATCAGCAGTGTGTTGAACGCACCCCCGGTGTGCACGCCGCCCAGCGTGACCGCGCTCGTGGCTCCCGCGGGCGGTTGCCCCGGGCCCCAGAACAGCACGCGTGCGGGCGAGGCCGCGCCCGCCGGCGTCATCGAGAACGTGAATCCCTCGCCGACCTCGTGCGCGACCACCAGTTCGTACGTGACGCCCGACAACTGCGACGTGTTGCCGATGGCCCCGGTCAGGTATGCGCCCAGGACGCTCGTGCCGCCGCCGTTGTCCAGCGACACATCGAAGTTGGTGTTCGACACCCGGTACTTGAAGCCCGCGACGCGCGCACCGAACGACGTGGCGTACGCGTCGTTCAGGTACACGACCCCCGCGCGCACCGTGCTCGGGGGCATCGCCGCGACGATGCCGAACACGATGATCGCCTGGGAGGCGCTCAGCCGCATACCTCGAGTGTTCGATGCGCGCCGGGTCCTGCCCACCGTCGCCCGGCGTTATCGCGTGCCCGTGGGCGGCCTGCGCGGGCGCACGCCGCTATCGGACGCGACCGCGCTGGTCGCTCCCACCTCCCGGGCCTCTCGCCGGTCCGGCTTGACAACCCGGTGAAACTCCGTACGGTGGAAGCCCGGTCGCAGGAGGGTGCCATGTTGAACCACCGGTTGTTGGCCGCGTGCGCGGCGGTTGTCGTCGGTCCCGTCGCGGCGCTCGCGCAGCCGTTCGCGTACCAGGGCCGCCTGGAAAACGCCGGCCAGCCGGCGACCGGGCCGCACGAACTCCGCGTGCGCATCTTCGCCAGCCCGGCCGGCCCCGATCAGGTCGGCGTCGAAACGCTGGCGACGGTCACGCCCGCGCCCGACGGCACGTTCACCCTCGAGGTCGATCCCGGGGCGGGCGTGTTCACCGGCCCGGCCCGATGGGCCGAGATCGCCGTCCGCCCCGCCGGGTCTGGCGTCTTCACCACGCTCGCGCCCCGCCAGCCGGTGTCGCCCGCGCCGTACGCCCTCCGCGCGCTTACGGAGTGGCTCGTCCCGTCGGGCGGCACGAACCTGCACGTTGATCTGTCGCGCCAGCGCCTGTTCCTCGGGCGCTCCGCGCGCCTCAACTCGTCGGAGTACTTCGGCTTCACCGCCGCCGCCCCGGACTTCACCTTCGGCGGCATGTACGTCAACATCGCCGGCGCGAACGCCCTGCCGTTCTACGGCTACAGCACGGGCGACGGCCTGCGCCTCTGCCGCACCTACTTCGAAGGCGCCACCCAGACCTGGGTCGTCGACAACGGCGGCGACCGCATCCGCGTGCAGAACAACGGCGACGTCGCCATCGGGCTGCCTTCCGCGACCGCCAAGCTCGATGTCGGCGGCACCGTCCGCGCCAACGCCTTCGCGTACAGCGCCACGCAGACCCGCGTGCTCTCGGTGCCCGGGGCGGCGTTCAACGCCTCCCTCCCCAACGTCTCGCCCACGCGCGAGGTCGGCCCCAGCGGCACCTTCCTTGACGCCGGCATCGGCAGCGCCGCGCTCGTCGCCCCCATCAACCTGCCCGACGGATGCCGCATCACCCGCATCGAGTTCTTCGTCTACGAGAACGGCGCCTCGTCCTTCACCGGCCTGCTCTACCGGCGCACGCACGGCCAGTTCGGCTCCAGCGGCCTCGTCGCCACGCCGTCCTCCGTGAACAGCGCGAACATTCAGATCATCTTCGCCGATTCGAGCGTGCTCATCACCAACTCTGTTTACTCGTACTACCTGTCGCTCGGATGCTCCGACTGGCTCGGCGCCTCCACCGCGCTCTTCTCCGCGCGCGTCACCTACATCACCAGCGCGCCGGAGTGAGCCGCCCCCGGCCGCCTCCTCCCCGGTGGCAGGCGTGCGGCGGGCTACTCCTTCTCGGCGCCGGTCTCGGTCTGGATGACCGGCTTCCACTCGGGCTCGGCGAACATGAACTGCGTCCGCAGGCCGCGCAGCACCACGATCGTCACGCGTTCCGGCTGGCGCTCGGACACGTCCTCCATCGCCTTGCGGTAGCTCGCGATGTCCGTGACGGGCATCGAGTCGATGCGCTGGATGAGATCGCCCGGGAACAATCCCGCCAGGCCCGCCCAGCCGGCGCGCTCGACGTTCTCCACCAGCACGCCCTGCACCGAGTCTTCCCATCGGTTGTCGTCACGGTCGAAGAACGTGAGCTCGCGCACCGAGAGTTCGAAGTCGCGGTTCTCGTCGCGCAGCGCTTCCTCGGGCGCCAGGCGCGTGCGCTCCAGGGTCATCTTGAGGTCCAGCGTCTGCGTGCCGCGGATGACGCCCAGCGCGACCTCCTGCCCGGACGACATGCGCCGGACCTGGCGCTGGAACATGCCCGAGTCCTGGATGCTCCGGGGGTTCAGACGATCGCCGTTGAGGCTGGTGATGACGTCCCCCACCTTGAGCCCGGCCTCGGCCGCCACGGTGCCGGGGTACACCCGCGTCACGCGGAAGCCGGTCGTGTCGCCCAGCCCGATCTGCTTGGCCAGGTCGCGCAGCACCGGCTGGGTCGCGACGCCGATCCACGCCTTGGGCAGCTCGCGGGGCGGGTCCTCGCGCTTGTCGGGGCGGGGCTCGAGCAGCGTCAGGTTGTTCTTGCCCGCGCGGTCGAACTCCACCGTCACGAACTCCGGCAGCGGGTCCTGCTTGGCCATCTCGCGGTACAGGTCGACCAGGTCGCGGAGCGTGTCGATCGGCGTCCCGTTCACGCTGCGGATGACGTCGCCACGCTGCATCGCGGGCTCGGCGTTCTCCGCGGGCCCGCCCCCTCGCACCCCCAGCACCATCGCGCCCTTGCCGTCGGTCAGGCGCCGGGCGCGCACCATCCGGGGCGTCACCTCGGCGACGGAGATTCCGAACAGGCGCAGCGCCGTCTCGTCGCCCCGCTCGCGCAGCAGTTCCTCCGTCGTCACGCTGACCGTGCCGGTCTCCTCACCCCGGCGGTACGTGAACTCCACGGGCGTGCCCACCGGCTTCTCGGCGATGGCCCGCAGCACGAGCGGGATCTCCTCGGCGAACCGCGCGTTCAGGGGCTTGCCGTCCATCGTCAGCAGCACGTCGCCGGCCTTGAGCCCGGCCTTCGCCGCCGCCCCGTCCGCGTCCACGCTGTTCAGCAGCACGCCCTCGTCGTACCCCGCCCGGCGCACGCTCTTGAACGCCGCCCCGATCGAGCTGCGCGTCACGCGCCCCTTCTCGATGATCTCCTGCGCCACCTGGCGTGCAAAGTTCGACGGGTTCGCGAAGCCCAGGCCCGACCCGCCCCGGGTGTTTACGCCGACGATCTCGCCCCGCAGGTTCACCAGCGGCCCGCCGCTGTTCCCGGGCAGGATCAGCGCGTCGTGCTGGATCCACCGCGTGAACACGTCGCTCGACGTGTCGAAATCAAACTCCTGGTCGGCGATGTCATCGCCCGAGAGCGACGCGAAGACGCGCTCGGTGTTCGAGACGATCCCCAGCGTCACCGAGCGCGACAGCCCGTACGGCGCGCCCATCGCCATCACGTAGTCGCCCACCTTCAGTTCGTCGGAGTTCCCCCACTCGGCCACGCCCGGCAGGGGCGTGCCCTTGAGGTCCGCGACATCGACGCGCAGCACCGCGAGGTCCGTCATGCGGTCTTCGCCCACGAGCGTCGCCGTCACCTCGCGCTTGTCGGAGAGCGTCACGCGGAACGTCCGTCCGTCGTCGGTCACGTGCTGGTTGGTGACGATCAGCCCGTCGCGAGAGATGATCGTCCCGCTTCCGGTGCTCGCGCCCTTCTGCTCCTTGCCCCCCCAGTACGACACGCTCACCACCTGGATGTTCACCAGCGCGGGGAAGACACGGTCGCGCGCACGGTCGATCTCCTGGCGCAGTTCCGGCGGGGCGGCGTCGATGGCCGCGGGCGTCCCGGCGCCCCGCCCGCCCCCGCCCTGCGCCCACGCCGCGGGCGCGAGCAGGCACAGCGCCGCCACCGGGCCCAGCGCGGGCGCGACGAACCCGGACCACGCGATTCCGACCTGCCGACGCCGTGCGATGCGCATGCGGGGTGCCTCCGGGGCGGGGTGGGCCCGCCGTGTCCGAGAAGGTATCCGGAGTTCGGCAGGCACGCCCCGCCCCTTGCCGGGGCGTTCCACCCGCCCTAAAACTCCCCTGCGGAGCCGACGCAAGGCCGCCCGCGCTCAGACCACGCCGGCCCATGGGCCCAGCGCGGCGAGAGAGCGATCGATAGACCGATTGGGGTATGGTGTAACGGTAGCACGAGTGACTCTGACTCACTTAGTCTAGGTTCAAATCCTAGTACCCCAACTTTCATTCGTTATTGATATACGCCTTTCACCGCGTGCCCCGTACGCAGGACGACGTTGCGTGCGCAGACAAAAAACCCCGAGTGGAGAACCTCGGGGTGCCTACGCACGGCGCGCGGGCGAGATCGGGTGCTGTGTCACGGCGTAGCCGACGCGGGCCTTGCCCGGCCATCGACGCCTGCCTGATGCGACACTACCGAACGCACGTGGCACGATCTTGCACGGGCTTTGCGCCGCCCCGCGAAGAATGCGCGCAGCCGGCGTTAGCGCACCGATTCGCGGAACCGCCGTGGGGTGCTGCCCGTCACGCGCCGGAACTCGCGCGTGAAGTGCGACTGGTCATAGAAGCCCGACGCCAGCGCGACCTCCGCCAGTCCCCCGTTCGACCGGCGCAGCAGCTCCGCCGCCCGCTCGACCCGCGCCAGTTGCACGTACGCCGACATCGAGCAGCCCATGGCATCTCGGAAGGCGCGGCAGACGTGCGCGGGATGCCGCCCCACGGCGTCGGCGATCTCGTGCAGCGCCGGCGGCGTGTTCGCGGCGCGCAGCAGGTCGGTGACGCCGCGGATCCACGCGGGCGGGGCCTCCGGGCGCACACGCTCGCCGGATGTCGGGGCGTGCATCACGAGCAGCGAGGCGACGCATTCGTCCGCCGCCAGCACGCCGCACTCGCGCGCCCGGGCGGGTGCGGCCAGCAGCGCCAGCGCCCGGGCCCACGCGCGCCCCGCGGGGATGTACGCGGGGTGCGCGGCACCGGGATCCTCGCCAAGTGTCCGCGACAGCCACGCCTCATGAAACACGACGCTCACGGTGCGGACCGTCGTCGCGGCGAAGACGCTCGCGTGCTCCGCCCCCGCGGGGATGACGCCCGACCCGCCCTCGACGCACTCGATGGTCCGCGGGCCGGCGCGCTCTTCCACGCGCCCGCGGACAACGACAAACACGCTCGAGTCTTCGTGCGCGTGGCGCGCATGCCGCGTGCCCGCGTCGTACGTCATCTGCTGGACGACATACGCGCCGGGGCGTTCCAAAAGCGTGCGGCACCGCCGCCCCCGCTCGGGCGCTGCGGACGCCACTGGCTCGCGCGGCGGCGAGGAATCGGTCATCGGCGGGGCTCCCGAGTGAGGAACACTAGCGCGGAGCCCCTCGCGGCATCGCTCGCGAACGTCCGCCTAGGGACAGCCGGACCCGGCGACGACCTGCGCCAGTGCATCCACGTCGTCCTGGTCGACGTTCCCGTCCCGGTTGAAGTCCGGGTCGGCGCCCATCCCCAGGCACGAAGACTCGCCCGCGACCGCCAACGCCAGACACGCGACGTCGTCCTGGTCCGCGCTGCCGTCGGCGTTGACGTCCGGATCGCAACCGGCGCGCACCGCGGCCGCCGCGGCGTCGCGGATCAGGTTCACCAGCGTGCGGATGTTGCTCGACTGGGTCCGGTCGGTGGCGAACGCGCCGACCATGCCGTCGTCGAAGTCGATCCAGGAGGAGAACCCCCGCGCCCCGGCCGCGAGCGCCCCGCGCAGCGTGCCGTCGGGGGTCCGTTCGTCGAGCCAGACCCCCACGCCGTAGTCCCCGTCGCCGGTGTAGGGGCTGCTGAGGACCGGGACATCCGGGGGCGTCTGGCGCGTGAACATCGCATCGACCGAGGCCTGTTGCAGCACGCGGACGTCCCCGCCAGGCCCGGCGTGCAGCCCGCCCCGGCGGAGCATCTCCATGAACGTCGCGAACTCCAGCGCCGTGCTCTCGCACCCGCCCGCGATGCGCGGGTTGTCGGGCGTCGTCAGCACGAACCGCGTGCGCGTCAGGCCCAGCGGGCCGGTGATGCGCTGCGCGAACAGCGTGTTCCACGGCTGCCCGCCGGCGAGTTCCGCCGCAGCGCCCGCGGCGTGCATCGACGTCCCGCCGTAGCTGAACGCCGTGCCCGGCACGTACGACAGCGGCGCCGCGGCGATGAGCAACGCCGCCTCCTGCAGCGTGACGCCCGGGTTCCCCTCGGCGCCGTTCTGCCCGGTGCCCGCCGTGTGGCTGAAGCACTGGCGGATCGTGATGAACTGCTTGAGCCCCGTGAACTGCGGGATGAACTCGCTGACGCGCGACGACAGCGAGAACGGACGATCGCTCGATTCCGTCAGCGACATGACGAGCGCGCCCGACAGCGTCTTGGTCGAGGAGTCCGCGGCGGCCACCTCGTCCAGCGACCACGCGCCGAACGCGCGCCGGTACACGACCTGCCCGTCCTTCATCAACAGCAGCTCGAACCCCGGCACCGGCACGTTCACGTTCTGACCGGCGAGCGCGCCCTCGGCCAACGCCGTCACGCCCGAGAAGTCGTACACCGGCTGACCCTGCGCCGGGTTCACCACCGCCGCGATGCCCACGAACGTCGCCAGGAGCGTGCGCATGAAAAAGCCTCCGGCCCGGGTGAACGAGCCGGAGGCGTGTGTATTGCGGCCGGCGCGGTGCGCGGGCCGCGGGGTATCACGCGTGAGGGATCCTCTCACGCTGGTTCACGGGCACGGCTGCCCGGCGACCACCTGCACCAGCGCCTCGATGTCGTCCTGATCCACGTTCCCGTCCTGATTGAAGTCCGGGTCGACGCAGATGCACGAGAACTCGCCGGCGACGGCCTGCTCGAGGCACTCCACGTCGTCCTGATCGACATTGCCGTCGCAGTTGACGTCCGGGTCGCACGGCGCGGGGCAGAGCTGCACTTCCTGCAGGCGACGCACGAACCGCAGCGGCAGCGGCACCCGCTCGTTGAAATCCTCGACGTTCAGCGCGATCTCGCGGATGGGGATCGAGAGTTGCGGCGCCGGCAGGTCGATCGCCTGGTCGAGGCAGTTCGTCACGCCATCCAGCCCCGCGAACACGCTGTAGCCGTTTACCGGAAGCCCGAGCACGGAGCGACTGCCGACCGCGATGAGATTCCCGCCGCCGTTCTCGATGGCGTTGAACCGCTCGTTGCCGTCCGCCGTGCCGTACCGGCGCGACCAGAGCGGCGTGCCCGCGCCGTCGAGCGCGATCGTTGCGGCCGCACCGGTGCTGCCCGGGACCTCGTAGCCGGAAACCAGGAACCGATCCTGCGCGAGCGTGGGGCCCGGCTCGTACGCCACGCCGCGCGGGCCGACGACCAGACGCGGGATCCGCGCGATCCAGCGCGCAGGGTTGGTAGGCGGCGGGAGCGTGGGGTTGAGACGCAGGACGAAGGTCTCGTCGGGCTCGGGGGCGCCGAGTGTGCGCGACGCCGCCGCCACCACCAACTCGGGGCCGTTCACTTCGACCGAGATGTTGGTCTCGTCCGACCCGGGCAGGTCGAGGATCGCGGCGTCGTGGATGGAAAGATCGGCGTTGCCGAGGATGAAGATGACGTCGCGCTGCGGGCCACGCTGCGCGTACCCGACGATGAAGATCGCCCCGCCGCCGGCGTATTCCACCACGTCGGTGAAGTGCAGCGATATGCCCACGCCATCGAACGAGCCGCTCACGATGCGCTGAAAATCAGGGATGCCCGAGGCGGGATCGATGCGGGCCAGATGCCCGCGATTGCCCGGCGCGCCGCCGGGACGCAGGGCCGTGCCGACCAGCGTGAGATCGCCGTCGCTCATGCGCGTCACCGCGGGGCCCGGTCTCGGTGAGATAGCCGGGGCCGAAGTAGTTCCACGCCCAACCCAGCGTTCCGTCCGAGTTGAACCGGATGAGGCAGTTGCCCAGGTCGTACGTGGGCGGGCTGGGGTTGAAGGTCGTGTGAGCCGCGACGAAGAGCGCCTCGTCTCCGGCGGCGGCGTCGGTGCCGATGATGTCCTCGAGCGGCGCGTCCGGGGGCGTGTCCACGCGCCACAGCCGCTCCCACACCAGCTGGCCCGTGGGCGTGTGCCGGATGACCTGCAGCCGCGACTGAACGTTGGGCGGACGCGTGTTGCCCCCGCCGACCGAGACCCACCCGCCGCCCCCGCCGGGGCCGATCGGCGCCACGGCCCGCAGACCGACGTCGCTCGTGCCGATGTACTCGAACTGCGCGGGCTGGGCGAACGCCGTCCCGCTTGCCGCGGCCAGTGCCAGTGCCGACGTGCTGAAGATGTTCATGGAATGCCCTCCCTGTGGTCCGTCAACGGGTAGAAGTGCGTAGCGCTCGCACGTCCTTCCCGGTGTATTGGCGATGGACCACCGGAATCTGTCACGGGCCGGCGGCAATCTTCGCGGAGCGTTGACAATTGCCCCGCGCGCAGGCGTCGGCAGGGCTCGCCCGCCCGCGCACGCCGTCGCCGGCGCTCCGGGGCGGATCCGCGCCCGGTGCGCGCGCTGCAATGCCTCTACCTTCCCTTCATGAAACCTTGGATCCTCCTCATCATCGCGGGGCTGCTCGAGGCCGTGTGGGCCACGTCCATGAAGCACGCGTCGGGCTTCACGCGCCTCTGGCCGAGCGTGCTCACCATCGCGACGATGATCGTGAGCTTCATCCTGCTCGCGCGCGCAATGACCGCGCTCCCGCTGGGCGTGGCGTACGCGGTGTGGGTCGGCATCGGGGCCGTGGGGGCGGCGTTGGCCGGCGTGTTCCTGCTGGGCGAGCGACTCTCGCCCGCCCAGCTCGCGTGCCTGCTGCTCATCGGCGCCGGCATCGGCGGCCTGAAACTCGCCACCCCGAGCGCCCCGCCGCCGAACGCGCAGCAGCCCGGCGGCACGCCACACGCTGCGCCCCCAAGCCTGACGCCCGACTCGCCGGCGGGCGGGCCGTGACGGCCAGCGGCTCACCGCTTCACCCACGCACGACTTCCACCCGTTCACAGCCCCACGGCACCGCCCCGCGGCCCGCTCGCGCACCCGGGCCGTACGATTCCCGCGTGCCCGGGTAGCTCAGTTGGATAGAGCGGCGGTTTCCTAAACCGCAGGTCGGCGGTTCGAGCCCGCCCTCGGGCGTTGCCTTGAGAGCTTGGGTACCACCACACTCCGTGTGGTGAGGACTACCACCACCCGCAACCGGCAGGTGTATTGAGATTCTTACAAATCTAATACGCCTTCACCACTTCCGCCCCGGGGTAGAACTCGCGGATCATGGACGCCCAGTCCTGGCCCTGGTCGGCCAGGCCCTTGGCGCACCACTGGCACATGCCCACGCCGTGACCCCAGCCGCGCCCGGTGATCTTCACCTGGTTGGCCCACACCTCGATCTGCATGTCGCCGCTGCGCACCACGGCGTCGGCGGGAATGGGCGCCAGACCCGCGCCGGTCTGGTTGAGCGCCATGCGGAGTTCCTCGCTGGTGAGCGAGTACGTGCGGCCCTTGTCGTCGGTGAGCGTGAAGCGATCAGGCCGCCCGGCGTCGTTGGTCTTCGCGACCGTCGCCTGCCGCACGCGCCCGATGGTCGCGACGTCGTGCTCGAACTGTCGCCCCCACGCGCGGAGGCGCTGCGTGACGTCGTCGTCGCTGCGGGTGGCCTCCCAGCGGTACCACTTCGACCCCTGGCACGCGTGCGGACGCTCCTTGCCCTGCAGCGGGTCGGCGAGGTTGAACTCGTACCCCTGCGTGGTCTTCCACACGGCGGCGGCGGACGCGGCTCGCCCGCCGCACGTGCTCGAGTAGTACGCGCGCAGCAGGCGGCCATCGCTCACGAGCACCAGCCCGCGCGTCGCGCGTGCCGCCTCGTTGGGCTTCGCCGCCGCCGTCGCCCCGCCGTACACCTGGTCGTTCGTGGTGTCCTCGACGTCGTACGGGCGGCCCTGGATCCTCGCGCGGCTGCGCTCGTGCAGCGCGTACGTGCGGGCGGCGATCGCCTGCGCCTCGTACGTCTGGCGGGGCCAGTCCTTCCACAACTCGTGCGTCAGCACGCCCGGCAGGTACGACTCCACGGGCATCGAGACGATCACGTCGAACGCGCCCGGCGCGCCGCTCCACCGCGGGCGGATGGCGACGACGCCGGGATAGCGAACCTTGTCGAGCAGCAGCGACCCGCCCGTGTCCTTGGGCGCGATCTCCACATCGACGCCGAAGCCGAACGTCGCCTGCCCGGCCGGGTGAACCACCTTGACGCCCGAGGCCGAACTCGTGACCGTCGCGGGCGTCTTGACCACCACCGGCGAGCCTTCCGCGCCGGCGACGGGTCGGACGACGATCTCGGGCACGCCCGAAACGGCCTTGGAGGACACGCCCCCGGCGATGCGCACGCGCACGTCGGGCTCGTCGGTGAAGGCGAACTTGCCCACCGCGCTGGTGTCTTTGGCGCCCGAGGATGTAAGGAGCGCAAAGTCCTTGCGCACGCCGCGGGCCGTTTCGCAGCCCAGCGGGCCCGCGACGGTCTGGGCGGCGATGAGGGCACACGCGCCGATGAGCCACCCCGGCACCCGACGTGCTGTTCCGACCGTGTTCGTGTTCATGGGGTATGCTCCGTTCGGGAGGGCCTTGTACGGGTCCGCGTCTCCCGGGGGTTTTGTATGGGTACTCGCGTGTCGATCGTTGTCGCCCGCCTCGTGGTCGCGCTCGCGGGCGTGTCTCTTGTGATCGGTTGCGCCTCGTCTGCGCCTCCACCGGCCGTGACGGACGGCGGCTTCAGCGGGCCCTCGGTCCAGGTCAACTCGCAGGAGCGTCACCACGTGATCGTGGTCGAAGCGCCCAGCCCGGGATGGGAGGCGACGCTGACGCGCGTGCTGCCCGGGCCGGGGCACCGCGAGGCGTACCTCACGCTGCGGCGTCCCTTTCCCGGCGCGCTGTACCCGCAGGTGATCGTGACGCAGCGCGTGCTGACCGGCGTGCCGACCAAGGAGGCCCTGCGGGTGTACGCGCGGATCGTGGACCACGACGCGCCGGCCCGCAGCGACGAGCCCTTCGCGCAGGCGGCGGAGGCCCGGGGCGCAACGCCGTGACCACGCCCGCGGAGGCGGCCGGGCCGGTGCTCGCCCCGCACTCGCCGGCGGAGCGGCACGCGCGCCTGCGCCTGCACCTGTCGAGCGGCGTGGGGCCGGTGCTCTTCCGGCGGGCCATCGAACGCTTTGGATCGGCCGCCGACGCGTGCGCCGCTTCGCCCGCCGCGTGGAAGCAGGTGCAGGGCGTGGGCGATGCCAAGAGTGCCGCCATCGCCACGGGCCTGCGCGAGGCGCAGGCCGCCGCCGACCGGGAGGTGGAGCGGGCCGCCGCGCTGCACATCCGCATCGTGCACCTGGGCGACCCGGACTATCCCGCGCTGCTCGCGTCGCTCCCGGATTCGCCGGGCGTTCTCTTCGTGCGGGGCGACCTGCGCCCCGCGACCGACGATCGCTACCCCGTGGCCATCGTCGGCTCGCGCGATTGCACGCACTACGGGCTCGAGCAGGCGCGGCGGTTCGCGGGCGGGCTGGCGCAGGCCGGGCTGACGGTCGTATCGGGCGGGGCGCGGGGAATCGACGGGGCGGCCCACCTGGGCGCGCTCCACGCCGGCGGACGCACGATCGTCGTGCTCGGCTGCGGGCTGGCCCACACCTACCCGCCCGAGCACAAGGACCTCTTCGACCGCGTCGCGGCGTGCGGGGCCATCGTTTCAGAACTGCCCATCGATACGCCCCCGGCCGCGGAGAACTTCCCGGCACGCAACCGCATCATCTCCGGGCTGTCGCTGGGCGTGCTGGTGATCGAGGCGGGCGAGCGATCCGGCGCGCTCATCACCGCGCGCCTCGCCGTCGACGAGCACGGACGCGAGGTGTTCGCGCTGCCGGGACGGGTCGATTCGGCGGCGTCGCGCGGCACGCTCGGCCTTCTGAAGCGCGGCGAGGCCGCGATGGCCACCGAGCCGGCGGACGTGATCGCGGCCCTCGAGGCCTGCGCACACCATGTGCACCGCGGGACGCACGCGGTGCGCTTCCCCGCGCGCGAAACGCTCGACACGCCCGCGCTGTTCACCCAGACGCCGCCCGCGCCCGCGCCGCCCGCGAACCCCGTGCACGCCGCGCTGCTGGCGGCGTTGCACGAACCCCGAACGGCGGACGATGTGGCGGAGTCGGTCGGAATGGACGTCGCCCGCGTGCGGGCGGAACTGACGATGCTGGAGATCCAGGGACGCGTCGCGCGAAGCGGATCGAAGTTCATTCACCGCAAGTGATTAGCGGGCGTGGGGGCGGTGCGCGGGCGTCGCGGATGGATGGATGAACGGAAAATGTTTGGGATTTTAGGGTTGAGGGCATTGACGGTCCGTGCGGTCAAAGGTAGACTATCGTGATCCGAACAGACTGCCAGAAAACTGATCGGGTAGGAAGATCCGGATCGATGATGGAGAGGCGCGGGTGGAGCCAGTTGGCCCGCGCGGAAAGGGATCGCGCGGCGCTTGTGGAGCGGGCGAACGCGCGGAGCGAGACGGCGCCATGCCTCAGATGCACGCCCCAGTCGTGAGCCTCGGACCGGGCGGGGATTTCGTGAAGGAGTACACGCAGGCGCGGGATTCGCGCGGGCGGGTGTTCGGGGTGTGGGTTCGCGCGGTGCGCGATTGGTGCGAGAGCGCGGCCCGGGCGGGCGGGGCGATCCCGTGGTGGGTGCGTGGAGGGCCGGCGTCGGGACACTCGGTTCGGGTGCCGTCGGCGCGGTCGGGCCTGGCCGACGAGTGTGGTGACGAAGGCGGAATCTCTGGAGTGCGCACGGACGGGGCGGGATCCGTGCACCAGGCCCGGGCGACAGTGCCCGCGGACTGGCGCGTGTGCGGGCCTGCCCCGGTGACGACTGAAAGGAGCGTTCGCGATGAACCTGACGCCCAAGCAGCTCAAGATTCTGCAGTTGATCCGCGACTGGCGGGTGCGCCGGGGCTATTCGCCGACCATGCAGGAGCTGGCCGACGAGATCGGCGTCAGCAAGGTCACCGTGTTCGAGCACGTGGAGGCGCTCATCAAGAAGGGGGCGCTGGTCCGCGAGCCGAACAAGGCGCGCTCTTTGTCGATCGCTGACGGGATCGCGGTGCCCGACGAGGCCCGCCCGCTGCGGTTCCCGCTGGTGGGGCGGATCGCCGCGGGCAACCCGATCGAGAAGGTGTCGGACACCGACGAGATCGACCTCGCCGACGTGCTGTGCGGCACACGCTCGCAAAACTCGACGTTCGCGCTGAAGGTCGAGGGCGATTCGATGCGCGACGAGGGAATCCTCGACGGCGACTTCGTGCTCATCGAGCGCACGCAGGTGGCGAGCAACGGCGACAAGGTCGTCGCGCTGCTGCCCGACGGCTCGACGACGCTCAAGACCTTCTACAAGGAAGACGACTACATCCGCCTGCAGCCGGCGAACCCGAACTTCGACCCCATCCGGGTGAAGTACTGTCAGGTGCAGGGGATCGTCAAGGGCGTGGTGCGCCGGTACGGGCGGTAGCGGGGTGTGATTGGCGCGTGCCCTTCCCGAGGCCTGGAGCGGCCCCGCCTCATTCGAAGCGGGCACCGGGCACGGGGAATCCGGCACCTGGCACAAGGTGCCGGGCGCTGGGCATCGGTGCGGCGATACGTGACGGCGATTGGCGGGTTCGCGGCCTTGGGTAGCCGCGTGTTGTGCCCGTGGCGCAGCGCGTGCGGGCCTGGTCGGCGGGGCCTAGAGGCTGCTGGGGTAGTACGTGATGGTGATGTCGGCGTCTTGAAGCGTGCCGCCGCCGCCGCCGCCGAGGCCGGTGTGCCTCACGCGGAGCTTGTATGAACGTGTGCCCGCGTCGACGGGGATGACGTGGTTGATGACCTGCGACGACTCCATGGACATGTCGGGCCCGGAAAGGGGCGGGCTGAGGCGGAGCGGCGATTCCTTGACCAGCACCTCCGGTCCGGTGGTCTCTTTGAGTTCCAGGATGACCGTGGAAGCCGTGGGTGTGGTGGTGTACACGTAGAGGACCGCATGGCAGTGGATGTGCAGGAAGCCGGCGGCGGGGACCGTGACGGTAATGTTCTCAATCAGCGTCCGCGAGTCATTGCTGATGACGCCCAGGAACGCGGAACCCGAAACGTGCTTGATGCGGGGCGTGTTCGCCGCCGCGATGGTGCCCGAGAACACGGCGTTCCCGTTGCCATCGTCGATCGTGTTGCGCCAGATGGGCGAGCCCCCCGAGTTGACGAGCGTGCCGACGCGACCGGTGTTCTGGATGCCGAACATGGAGCGTTGGCTGTTGGCGGGCACAGCGCCCCAGCCGGTCGCGGTTGGGTTGTACATGCCGAGTTGGAGGGTCGAGAAGGTGTCTTGAATGAACCCGCCGCCGGGGTCGTTCGTGTTGCGGACGCGGAGCATGGCGTCGGCCTGGGCGAGTTCGACGAGCGAGGAGGGGGCGGTGGTACCGATGCCGACGCGGCCGGCGGAGTCCAGAGCCATGCGGACGGCGAGCGCGGACTGATCGCGGATGAGGAGTTTGCCGGCGCCTTCGCTGTTGGAGGTGCCTGTGGCGATGAGATTCCAGGTGCGCCCGCCGCCGGTGTTCTGGAGGTTGACCCACGTGCCGCCGGAGTTGGAGCCGATGAGCGTGAGCGGCGTCTGGGAGGGCACGTTGATGACCTGCGTATCGGTGAAGACGTTGGTGATGGCGGTCCGGGGAATGCCGGCGGGGATGCGCGCGTCGGCGAGCAAGCCGCTGACGATCGCCGAGGCGTCGTGCGAGTGAGTGGCGCCGGCGAAGGCGGTGCTGTTCAGGCCGTCGAGCAGGTCGGCGTTCAGGTTCGTGACGCGGGAGGAACTGGCGACGCTGAAGGGCGAACCGGCGCTGGTGAAGGCGGGGGCAGTGCTGAACGTCTTGACGCCGCTGAAGGTCTGCGCGCCCGAGAGCGTCGAGATGTTGGAACTGAGCCGTGCGTCGGGGAGCGTTCCGGCCGAGAGGTTCGCGGCGTTGGTGTAGAACGTCGGAAGTTGGTTGTTGAAGAGCGAGGCGTTAGACGCCGTGGCGGCGGTGGCGGCGGTGAGCGCATACGACGCGTGGGGCGTCGCGGTGAGGCGCTGGCGGGGCGTGAGCACCGTGAAGCCGGACGTGATGTCGCACGCCGCGCCGGTGTCGGGTCGAACCTCGACCTGCAGAAAGCGCGAAGCACCGTTGAAGACAGATCCGAAGTTGAGTTCGACGGTGAAGCGGCCATCGACGACCTGGAGATTGTCGACGCAGAGGATGCCGCCGATGGGCGTGCCGTCGGTGGGTTGATCGAAGAGTCGGAAGCGCAGGTCAAAGGCGCCCGAGGGCGCCTGGCCGCCCTCGGTGAGCTGGCCCTGATAGGTGAAGACGTTGGTCACCTGCGCGTTGGCGAAGGCGGACCCCAGCAGCACACACAGCACGGACGACAGCACACGGCGCATCAGCATCTCTCCTCGCGGACATGCTAGCGTGCGGGTGGTGCCGGAGGGAAGCACAACATGCGCGCGGACGGCGCGGATTGCCGCGGAGAGCCCGGGGAGACGCGGGGCGCGCGGTGTTACGGGACGAGGGGGCTACCGCGCGGCGGCGCTGACCCGCTCGACGGGGATCTGGATCTCGCCCCACTTGTTCCACCACATGAGCTTGGGGCCGTTGTAGTAGAGGCTGCGCCAGTTTCCGGCGGCGCGCCACTGCGGGTTGGCCGCGAGCCAGGCCTCGATCTGTTCCATGGCGGGGCGGGCCTTTTCCATGCCGTAGTCGCCCTTGACGCCCATGGCGAGGACGGTGACGGGCGGGGCGTCACGGACGACGACGGCGCCGTCCTCGCCGGTGGGCCCCTGGTCCTGGTAGCGGTAGAGGAACGACATGGTCCAATCGCGCGACTTGGCGGAGTCGGCGTCCTGGACGTCGTTGTAGTCCATCTCGACGGGCGAGGTCATCGCGATGTCGCGCGACTTGATGTGGTTGAAGAGCGGCCAGAAGGCGCGGTCCATGCCGGACTCGGGCGTGCTCGTGCCGCGGAACTCGGCGCGCCGGACGGCGGGGTAGGTCTTGATGTCCATCGCGCCCGGGGGCGTGGGATCGGGGTAGCCCTCGGGGAGCGGGGTGTCGATGGAGAGCGGGCCGACGAAGAACTCGCCGTCGCGCTCGGTGATGCGGGTGTTCATGTCGCCCCCGACGCGGACGATCTGCCCGGGCGCGAGCGGCTGGGCCGGCAACGGCCCGGCGGACGTATCGGTGCTGGCGGCGGCATCGGCCGACGAGGCGAGCGAGGCCTGACGTGCGGGCCGCGACGAGGAGCACGCGGCGGCGCCGAGCGCGAGAGCGGCCAGAACGAGGGCGGCAATGGACTGCGTGTGCATGACGGGGGATTCGACCGGGCGGGCGCGACGGATGCTGGGCATGTCAGGGGTCGTTTCGGAACCGGGGCCTTCCGGGGCGGCGTTTTTGCGCTGTGGCGGGGGGATCGCGCAAACCGGGTGCAAGACCGGCCGCGTCGGCGCGGGGAAGATCCGGATCGTCATCGGCGCGTGCCGCCGAAGCGAAGCAGCGCGTTTGCGGCGTTCGCCGGGGGGAACGCCTTGAACGACGAAGGGCCGGCCCCTTGAAC
This sequence comes from Planctomycetota bacterium, assembly GCA_033763975.1. Lineage (NCBI taxonomy): Bacteria > Pseudomonadati > Planctomycetota > Planctomycetota bacterium. The sequence continues at coordinate 8,262 of JANRJM010000009.1, read as the reverse complement.
GGGAGCCGGCCCTTTGTACGTAGAGAGGATGACCCGATACGCGCTGCGCGGGCGGGTGAGGCCCGGGCGCACCGCGATGGGCGGGCTTAGCGGCGGCGGCGAGCGGCGGCCAGGAGGCCCAGGCCGAAGATCGCGCCCACGCCGGGGGCGGGGACGGAGACGACGTGGATCGACAGGCCGGCCTCGTCGCCGAGGAAGATGAGGTTGTTGGTCTCATCAACGGCGACGGACTCGAGCTCGTTGATGGCGGCGTAGTCGCCGAACGTGAGGGCGGGGCCGATGGCGTTGCCGTTGGTGTCGTAGAACGCGAACCCGTCGAACTCGCTGACGACGAGGAAGGCCTGGCTGGTGCCGACGGAGGCGCCGGTGACGGCGGCGGCGAAGGAGCCGCTGACGGCGGCGATGCCCTTGGCGCCGTTGATCACGGGGGCGCTGAACGACTGCACGGCCATGGTGTTCTTGTCGAAGAAGCGAAGGAAGGAGGAATCGCCCGAGCCGTCTTCGACGCCGGCGAAGAGGTCGAGGGAGGACGCCCAGGCGATGTCGTCGAGCGCGGGGACGGCGTTGGCGGTGGGCGACATGTTGGAGCCGGGGGTGCCGGTGTCGAAGACGCCGAAGGAATCAGTGCCGCGGGTCTCGATGCCGGTGATGCGGACGCTGCCGGCGGCCCAGGAGCCGAAGCCGGAGCCGGAGTTGTTGACGGTGATGCCCTCGGGGCCCCAGAGGCCGGCGGGGCCGGTGCCCATGAGGGTGGTGGTGGCGGCGGAGAGGTTGCCCGTGGCGCCGGGGGTGTAGGAGACGAGGTTGCCGGCGGCGCGGTTGGCGTCGTGGTCGTGCGAGACGTAGAGGGTGCCGTTGAAGAAGGTCATGCCCTCGGCGCCGAAGGCGGTGGAGGCGGAGCCGGCGTCGCCGGCGATGCGCCAGGTGGTCACGCCGTAGTTCGAGCCGTACATGGGGAGCGAGCCGGAACCGGTGACGGTGCCGGCGACGGCCGGAAGGGCCACGCACGCGACGAACAGACCAGCAGCGATCTTCATCTCTCTCTCCTCCGGAATGAATGCGACCGCGCGGGCAGACGCTGACCGTCGACGGTGCGTCGCGGCAGGCCGCGACCCCCCTCTCTCTCGTGGGGGCCTAAGTATTGTCGTCGGCCGTGCGGGAAACTATAAAGACAGCGCGAAGATGCCCGTTGAGGTCCCGAGGCAGCGGCGGGAATCGAGGTTACTTCGCGAGGCGGAGTGCGTCGGCGACCTTGGACCAGTCGGCGAGCTTGAAGTTCTGTTGCGAGCCCTCGTTGTCGTCCTGCGCGATGAAGACCCCGTGCGGGAAGGCCGGGCCGAGGCTTCCGGCGTGAACGTGGATGCCGTCGGTCTCGGTGACGCGGTCGGGTGGCGCGGCGTCGCGCGACATGGCGAGCGCGAACGAGCCCCGGTAGGAAAGGTCCACGCGGTCGTAGACGGCGAAGCGGTTCTCGCCCTGGCAGGAGGCGATGATGAAGCCGCGCCCGTGCCCGGCGTCGAAGATGGTGACGCCCTCGACATCGGCGGCGAGGTTGCCGGCGATGGCGCGGTCAGGGGACTTCACGACGTCGACGAGGCGGCGCGCGGGCTCGGCGGCGGGGTTCAGCGAGTACTGCCAGAGGCCGACGTCCTCCTCACCGATGTAGATGACGCCGCGTTCGGGGTCGGCGGCCATGCCCTCGATCTGCCCACCGACGGTGAACTCGCGCACGACGCGGGCCGCGGGCTTGAAGGCGTCGTCCTGGAGATCGATGAACCGAACCACGCCGCCCTTGCTGCCGACGACGGCGATGGTGCGGCGGGACGCGGGGTCGGTGTAGGCGCACAGGCCGTACACCTCGTCGAGACCGGTGGGAATGGCGGGGCCTTCGACGCGGACGAGTTGTCGGGCGGCGGCGTCGACGCGGTAGAGCGCGAGCGTCTGGTCGGAGCGGTTGGAGGCGATGACGAGGCCGGGCTTGCCGGGGCCCTGCACGACATCGACGTTGTTCATGCGCCCGTCGTCGAGTGTCTGGAGCGTGCGCCCGTCGAGGGCGTAGACGACGAGGCCGGATTTCTTGTTGGTGCCGATGACGAGGCTGAGGGCGGGGTCTGTGGGGTGAACCCAGAGGGCGGGATCGTCGGCGGCGTCCTCCGACGATTGGACAGGGTCGGTCTGGGCGGCGCACGGGACGACGGGGACGGACTGCGGCGGGGGCACGAGGGCGAACAGAGCAAGGACGAGGATCGGGTTCATGTGGAGGTCCTGTGGTGCTTTACGGATTCTTCACACACTGCAAAGAGCGGGGCATGTGGATTCACGGGGGCGCGGGCATCATAATGCCGGCGATGAGACCGGCGCGACATGGCGTGGGCGGGTTCACGCTGATCGAGCTGCTGGTGGTCATCGCGATCATCGCGCTCCTGATCGGGATTCTGCTCCCGTCGCTGGGGAGTGCGCGCGAGTCGGCGAAGTCGACGAAGTGCGCTGCCCAACTGCGCCAGTTCGTGACGGCGTTCGCGGGCTACTCGAACGACAGCAAGGGGTACTTCAGCAGCGGCGGGTGGGACAACCGGATGTACCGGAGTTTCGGCGCGCTCGACCAGTCGGGCTGGGTGGCGGACATGGTGAACGGCGGGTACGGGCTGCCCGGGCAGGCGCTGTGCCCGTCGTCGCCCGCGCGCGGGTCGGAGGTGTGGAACGACACGAAAGTGCGCGGGGCGGACGCGTGGCGCGTGATCTCGCAGGAGGAGCAGGCGGAGTTGATCCGCCAGGGGTTCAACACGAACTACACGCAGGCGTGGTACATGGCGTTCACCGACCCCAAGACGCGGGCGGTGCTGGTGGAGAACAAGGACCGCAGGTTCACGAAGGGCGCGCTGCGCGACGCCGCGGTCTCGTTCGCGCCGCTGTCGATGGTGCCGATGATCGGGGATACGAAGGCCGAGGAACTGGACAGCAACAACACGCTGGTGATCGACGGCGTGCGGTACACGGGCGCGAAGTCGGTGAGCGACGGGCCGACGATCGCGCGGCAGCCCGGGGGCGGGAACGTGAGCGGGCGCCAGATCTACCTCGACTTCGGCATCGCGCACGGCAAGGGCGCGAAGATCACCACCGGGCAGATCCGCCACGACCGGCTGTACGCGAACATGGGGTACGCGGACGCATCGGTGCGGGTGCTGAATGACTTCGGCAAGCGCGACGGGCTCTTCGGCTCGACGCCGCAGACGCTGTCGAACGGCTGGTCGGTACAGGTGTACGACGACATCGAGGGTCAGATCTACGGGGGCTGGCTCACGATGAGCGGGCTCAACTGGTAACGATTGTTTCTGTTCCGGGCCCCTGGAAAGGCCCACACGCTGAGGAGAGAGAGACATGCGTCACACACTCATGGCGGCGTTCGTGCTGGCGGTCTGCGGCACGGCCCAGGCTCAGAACATCACGCTCTTCGGGCAGGAATACTCGATCACGCGCCTGGACTACGCGCAGGTGCTGCTGCCGAACATCCCGTTCCCCATGGACCCGCCGGTGCCGTTCACGGAGTCGGAAGGCATCATCTGGGTCGGGAACAACAAGGTGCTGATGAGCGCGGACGACATCGATGATGTCGGCTTCGGGATGCCGGAGAACTGGATCATCGAAGTCGAGTTCGCCCTGTCGCCCGCGGGCGACATCACGGGGTTCGCGGGGTTCCGCCCGATCGTGGTGCAGGCCATCAGCACGACCGGGTACGACCTCAACCCGTCGGGCATCACCGTGAACCCCGGCGCGGGGCACGGCGGGGGCGGGAACGTGCTGGCGCTGCAGGGCGACGGGCTGCTGTACGGCTTCTCGTACCAGGCCGGCAGCGAAGGAACGCAGCTCGAGTTCCCCACGGGCTCAGGCTGCCTCGCGACGCCGGCGACCTGCGCGATGATCTTCTCGGGGCGGAACACGAACGCGGAGGACGTGGCGTACGTCTCGGTCCGCGGCGGGGAGTTCTTCGTCACCAACCAGGACATCACCGGCGTCGAGCGCTGGAACGCGGTCACGGGCGACTTCCTGGGCTCGTTCCCGGTCGGACCGGCCGGCTCCACGGCCAAGGGCATCGCGTACACGCCGGACTCGGCCTTCCTGCCGGCGTCGATCCGGCGCCCGGACGGCGTGGTGTTCGTCGCGTTCGACGACGACTTCCCGGCCCTGCAGGCGGTCGACGTGGACGGCAACGTGCTCGGCACGGAACTTCTGACGGTCGACGGCACGCCGGGCGGCGTCTCGCGGCTTGACGTCACCGGGTGCCCCTCGACGCTGAGCCTCGAGTCGCTGACGGTCGATCCCGCGACGGGGCGGCTGTTCCTGTCGAACCAGGGCAGCCTGACGCTGTGCAACTACATCTTCGTACTGACGCCCGTGTTCGGCACGCCGTGCGAGCCGGATTTCAATCAGGACGGCAACGTCGACCAGGACGACATCGCGTGCCTCGCGCAGGTGGTGGCGGGCGATGCGTCGTGCTCGGCGATCGACCCCGACTTCAACCGCGACGGCAACGTCGACCAGGACGACATCGCGGCGCTGGAGCAGGTCGTCGGCGGCCAGCCCTGCCCGTGAATGCGCGAGCCCCGCGCTTGAGCCGGTGAGTTGCTGAACGGGTGCGTGAGTGAGAGAGTGACCGCCACAGCGCGGGTCTGTGGCCACGCGAGCCTGCGCGGCGTGCGATCTCTGTCGCTCGTGGTGCCGCGCGGTGGTCGTGCCGGGCCAGAATCTGTCGGTTGTGCCACGGGAAGTTACGGGCTGTGTTGCGCGAACTCTCCGAACGACCGTCCATTCCCTGAACGATTCGCAATGACGGCGTGAGGGGCGGGCGAAGAGTTGCCCAACGCGCCTGATCTTGCGCGCAGCGGATGGGAAGGACGCGACACCACGGGTATGGTCAGCCGGTCGGAGCGGCCGCGCTGTGCCCGCGTGCCCCGACGGAGAATCGAGCGGCATGCACGCGCGAACGTCCACACGTTTGAGGGGCTTCACTCTCATCGAGCTGCTGGTAGTCATCGCGATCATCGCGCTGCTCATCAGCATTCTGCTCCCCTCGCTGGGGAAGGTTCGGCGATCGGGCCGCGCGACGGTGTGCGCCAACAACCTGCGTCAGGTGCACGGCGCGGTGATGCAATATTCGCTGACGTACAAGGAAAAGTGGCACGCGGTGTGGGACAACAACGCGTTGCGGTTCATCCCCGCGTTCGGCGGGAGGAACTACCTGCCCCGCCCGTACACGATCGACCCGAACGGGAACGCGGTGGACAGCGCGCAGGCGTACTGGGCGTCGCTGTACGACCCGTTCCTGGGGGAGACGATCCTCGAGTCGTACTACTCGCCCCTGGACGGGATCGGGACGGCGACGTCGCTGTCGTCGTGGCGTGCGACGCGATGCCCGGAGGCACGGTACAGCCTGCCGGCGTTCCGCGGGACGTACGCGCACGACCCGTACGCGACGTACTCGTCGTACTGCTTCAACGGCGTGACGCCGAGCTTCGACGGCGTGCCGGAGACGGTCGGCAAGACGTTCTTCGAGCGCAAGGGCTCGCGCCGCGTGCCGCGACCGCTGTACAACATCGAGTTCCCGTCGAAGATCATCATGATGCAGGACGGGTCCGAGGTGATGATGGACGGCAACGGCGACACGCTGGTGCAGCTCGACCAGTGGACGGCCGAGCTGCCGGCGGCGGAAGCGAAGCAGTGGATCGTCGAGTACCTCCGTCACAACGACGCGTGCAACGTGGCGTGGACGGACGGGCACGTGTCGACGATCAGCCGGGCGGAGGCGCAGAACAAGAAGGCGCAGCTGGTGCAGAAGTACGGGACATCGCGGAGCGTGCCGCTGCCGTGGTACTCGGCGCCGGATATCTAGGCCATGACGCCCGCATGCGCCACGGGGCGAGGCGGGACGCGTTGTTCTTACGTCGTGTGCATGTGTGCAATGGGTGGCGAAGAGTCATCGGAAGGAGAGACCTCATGAAGACGTTCGTTCGTATGTCGGCGGCGCTGGCGTTGGCGGTGTGCGCCGGGCAGGCGCTCGCGCAGGTCCAGCACGGGTATCTCAACGTCGTCGAGAACGACGCGGGCAACACCGAGGCGTCGGTGACGACGACGCGCGTCGGCGGGCACGGCCCGTGGGCGCCGATCGCGGGCGACCCGGCGAACGCGAACAGCCGCGGCGACTACTTCGTGAACTTCTTCACCGGCGCCGACGACACGAGCGGCGTGCTCATGCTCGGCGTGAACGAGTCGTACCGCGTCGAGCCCTCGGTGACCGAGGCGTACATCGGGACCGCGATGGCGGCCCCGAGCGCGACGACGGACAAGTACTTTGTCGCGATCTTCCGCCCGCCGCTGGCGGGCACCGAGGTGAACATCAACACGTCGCTGGCGTACTTCCCCGTCGCCGACGGCTGGCTGACGGCGGCGCTGTACAACGCGGCGAACAACGCGGGGCTCCAGACGTTCGTGGGGACGCCGGGCTTGCAGATCCGCCAGGAGGCGAACTACACGGGCACGGGCATCGAGGTGCTCGACTTCACGCTGGGCGGGCTGGCGAACGGGCACTACATGCTCTCGGCCGAGGGCGTTGACCTGCGCCGCGACGGCCTGGTGCTGGTGTGCGGCGCCAAGAACGAGGACAACCGGGGCGATGTCTTCGCGAACTACGACGGCACGGCGGTGCTGCACTGCATGAACATCTCGTCGGAGAGCGGCGGGGAGAACGACCCGGTCGCGTTCGTGTTCATCCCCGAGGGCACGGCGGGCGTCACGATGGCCTCGTTCTCGGGCGCGGGAAAGCCCCTCTTCCGCCAGGGCGACTTCACGATCGAGCTGGTCGATCCGCTCACCACCAACGGCACCTACCGCATCACCATCCCCGGCGAGTCGCCCAGCACGGGCACGATGATCGCGTGCCCGCACAGCGAACTCTCGGGCACGACGATCGACAACCCGGTGACGGTCCGCCCGGACGGCGACTCGTGGATCCTCGAGACGTACGACACCGAGCCCCTGCCCGCGGGCATGCAGCTGCAGGACCTGTCGGCGTCGGACGTGGTCTTCCACTTCGCGTTCTTCAAGAACGGGGTGAACATCCAGCCGGGGACCCCCAGCCGCTGGTACGAGGCGCGTGAGAACGACATCGTGTCGGCGCGGTTCGTGACCACGGAGATCACCGCCGCCAACGGGCTGGGCGATATGGACACCGTCCGCTCGGCGGGCTCCGACGCGCTCGAGTGCTACGGGCCCAACCGGGGCGATTACGGCATCGGGTGGCTGCAGGCGCGCCTGGCGGCCCGCAACCTCGGGCCCAACAGCGGCGGGCCGACGCTGGACACGCGCGAAGGCGTGATGATGCCGGTGAGCAGCGAGTTCTTCCGTGACAACAGCGTCACCGGCGGGCTCTCGGGCTGGGCGACCATCGGCTTTGACGCCGGCGAGGTGCGCGGGCACGTCGCCGGGCTGGGCACGAACCCCGAGATCAACAGCAACTTCAACGTCGCGTTCTTCCCCGCGTCGCGCGGGCTGAACCAGGACGCGGGCGTGGTGACCGACGCGGGCACGGGCGTGGTGACGGTCGGCGGCAACGCCGCCACGGACGGCGTGCTGATCGCCTGCAACTGGCAGAACAACAACCGCTTTGTGACCGCTACGACGAGCGGGGGGGACTGGAACCTCCAGCTCACCTACGCCGATGACCAGGGCGGCACGGTCGTCGCGGGCGGCCCGGTCACCACCTCCGGCGAGTACGGCTACGTCTATCTGCCCTACAACGCCTTCCCGAACTTCGTCGCGGGCCAGGTCAGCAACGCCGCCACGGTTCTCAGCGGCACCAACAACTTCACCGTCGCCACCGGGACGGACACCAACGGCTTCCCGGTGACCACGGTCACCATCCCGGGCGTCGACGCCCGCACCGACGGCGTGCTGCTCGTCACCTCCATGGACGCCGGGCGTCCGATCGCGGTCGAGGCCGGCCCCAACGGCGAGTTCGAGGTCGCCGGGCTCGACTTCACCACCGCGACGATCGGCCAGATCGCGTTCTGCTTCGCGTACATCCCGTACGAGGGCCTGGGCGGCACCGTGACCCCGCCCTGCGACCCCGACTTCAACCAGGACGGCAACGTCGACCAGGACGACATCGCCTGCATCTCGCAGGTCGTCGCGGGCGACCCGAGCTGCTCCCCGGTTGATCCTGACTTCAACCGCGACGGCAACGTCGACCAGGACGACATCGCCAGCCTC